>CANQUZ010000180.1 GCA_947627165.1 uncultured Roseburia sp. | reverse complement strand
CCCAGGGAGTGCATTCCAAAGAGCCTATCGGGGAGTTCTCAGACCGGATTGAAAATCGCGTCAGCACGCGGACGGTGTATGAGGAGGCGTTTACCGCCCCGGATGCAAGGGTGCTGGTAGTGGACGACAACAAGATGAATCTCACCGTAATCATTCATTTGCTGAAAACTACGAAGGTTCAGCTGGACACAGCGGAGAGCGGGGAAGAGTGCATTGCCTTTGCGAAGCGGAAACAGTACGATTTGATTCTCATGGACCACATGATGCCGGGGATGGACGGCGTGGAAACCTTGGCAAAATTAAAAGAGGAAATCCCAGGCACCTTGTGCCCGGTCATTGCGCTGACGGCAAACGCCATTGCCGGGGCAAGGGATATGTATCTAAACGCCGGTTTTCAGGATTACCTCTCAAAGCCGGTAAAGGGAGAAAAATTAGAAAAAATGCTGATGAAGTGGCTGCCGCCGGAAAAGATTCATGCCACAAAGAAAAACGGGCAGAAAGAAGAGCCTGCCTTGCCACAGGAAACAAGCATCTGGCCGGAGCCGTCGGGCGGCAGAAAGGGCGAATGGGAAGAAGATTTGCCCGCGCCCCCGGAAGCCGACGATTGGAGGGATGCTGCTGACTCATGGGAAGAAGATGATTTTTATGAAGAAATTTCGTTTTCCCAGGATTTTGCGTCAGGCGCTTTGGGGGACGCCTCAGGGGCTTCGCAGTGCGAGTATCCGGAAGAGATGAATTTAAAAGTCGCAGAGGAGTATTCCCCGGACGGCTTTGAGGGGATTCGGATGAATGTTTCCATCTTTTTGGAGCACGTGCCCGACGTCCGGAAAAATCTTCTGGACGCATATGAGTCAGACAATCTGGAAGAGTATGTCATTTATGTGCATTCTATGAAGAGCAATTTAGCGCTTATCGGCGCAGAGGGCCTCTCCGCCCGGGCGAAGGAACTTGAATTAGAGGGGAAAGATGGCCACTATGACTTTATCAGAGAGCACCATCAAGCGTTCTTAGCGGACTATGACTCCTTTGTAAGAAAATTAAGAAACGCCATGGGTATGGAAGAAACCTCCGGTGTTCAAGAAACCTCCGGTGTTCAAGAAACCTCCGGTGTTCAAGAAACCTTCGGTGTTCAAGAAACCTTCGGTGTTCAAGAAACCTTCGGTGTTCAGGAAACCTCCGGTATGCAAGAAACCTCCGGTGTTCAAGAAACCAAAGATGTTTTGGGAACGGCGGCTCAGAAGGAGGCACAGAGTTTCCAGAAAGCGCCGGAAGGACGGAAAACTCCGGAATACCGGCAGGGAGATCTCCGCAGATTGGCGGTGAAGCTTTTGGAAGTGACGGAATGTTTTGACTTAGTAGGAATGAAAGAGCAGGTAAAATCCATTACGTCAGTCAAGGATATCACGGAAGCCCAGGCGGAAGTGATAGCACGCATAGAAAAAGCGGTGGAAGCATTAGATTTTGTACAAGTAAAAAAGGCAGCAGAGGAACTGAAAGATTTTTGACTTTAGAATGGGGTGTCTGGAGAAATAAAATCCAGACGCCTTTTTATTTCTAAAAAATACTTTTTCACAGAAAGGGGAATCGAATAGAACATGGAAAAAACATCGGATTATATCCGGTACAGCGTCATTACGGACAAGAATCCCAGGGAAATCGTAATGCTGCGGGGCAGCGGCTGCCGTTTTCGAAGGTGCCGCTTCTGCGACTATTACCTGGATTCCTCGAAAGAGGAAGAGGAGAATTTCCTGCTGAATCAGGGAGTTTTAGCAAAAGTGACGGGTGCCTATGGAAGGCTGGAAGTCATCAATTCCGGAAGTTTTCCGGAGCTGGACAAACAAACGCTGGCAGAGATAGAGCGGGTATGCAAAGAAAAGCAGATTGGAAATCTGCATTTTGAAGCCCACTGGATGTATCGGGAACATATCCAGCCATGGAAGGAACATTTTAAAAACCTGGGCATCACCTTAAAAATTAAAATGGGCGTGGAAACCTTCGACGAAACATTCCGAAAAGAAGTGTTTGATAAGGGAATGGAGGGAGCCACGCCGGAACAGATTGCCGGGGTCGCGGAGGAAGTGTGCCTGCTGTTCGGCATTGCGGGGCAGACGAAGGAACATATGTTGGCGGACATCCGGACAGGGCTTGCATTATTTGAACGCGTCTGCATCAATCTTATGGTGGAAAACACCACAGACATCCATCCCGATCCGCAGGTGATCGGACTCTTTAAAAATGAAATTTACCCGCTTTACATCGAAAACGATCGGGTAGATATTTTGCTTGAAAATACGGACTTTGGAGTAGGAGGACAATGTGAATGAACGAATTATTATTAGTGCTTAGCTTATTGGTGACTTTTGGAAGCGTGCTGCTGGCATTTCGGCTTTTTGGGAAGGCAGGGCTGTTTTGTTTTACCTGTTTTGCCACCATTACGGCAAATATTGAGGTGCTTATTTTGGTGGAGGCATTTGGCATGGAAATGACGCTGGGAAATATCCTGTTTGCATCCACATTTTTGGTGACGGATATCCTGAGCGAGACTGCCGGAAAAAAAGAAGCGCAGAAAGCAGTCAATATCGGTATCTTCACCTCTGTGTTATTTATTGTCGTTTCACAAAGCTGGCTGCTGTATCACCCAAGCGCAAACGACTGGGCGCAGGACCCCATCCGCAGCGTCTTTGCCAACACGCCGAGGCTTATGATTGTCAGTGTCGTAGTCTATGCCATCTGCCAGAAATTTGATGTCTGGGCTTATCATAAATGGTGGGAATTTACAACCAGAAAATTTGGCGGGGACAGCAGAAAGTTCCTCTGGGTGAGAAACAACGGATCCACTTTGATTTCCCAGTTGCTGAACACGCTTCTTTACACGTTTGGGGCGTTTTGGGGAATGTATGAGTTTCCGGTGCTCATCAGTATCGGCGTGTCAGGGTATGTCATCTTCATCGTGACAAGTTTTGCGGATACGCCTTTTATCTATCTGGCGAGGAAAATCGCAGAATCATCAAAGAAAAAGCCGGCTTAGCCGGCAATTTTTCTGATGGTTTGGAGGATGTGGCAAAATCTTAAGGAAGCAAAAATCTTAGGGGACGTTCTGATTATTCAAGCTTTAGGAACACCGGCTTCCGGTTCTGGAATACCGTGTAATAGGAAAAGCCGACACTTCTTAAAATGTCCGGGATTTTATCAAAGGCATATGCCACATACTCCGGGGCGTGGGCGTCTGAACCCAGGGTGATGATCTCCCCTCCCAATTCCCGATAGCGGATCAGGATATCTTCTGTGGGGTTTGGGTGGCCAAGGCCATACTTAAACCCGCCGGTGTTAAGCTCAATGCCTTTTCCCTTTTCAATCAAAAGCCTTAGAATCTCATCCAGGATGTCGGCATACTGCCTGCAGTCATAGGGCGCTCCGCCGGCAGGGGCATAGCGGACCACATAGTCGAGGTGGCCGTACACGTCAAATCCGTCGAAGGCGCGGATATTTTCCAAAATAGAATGAAAATATTCCCGGTATCCCTCCTCTTTGGGACGGTTTTCCCAGTAGGGCGGAAAATAGGGGTCAAAACCATGCACCACATGGGAGGAGCCAATGACAAAGTCAAAGGGATATTGGGATAGCACATCGGCATGGGCGGAAGCGAGGTGAGGCTGAAGGCCTAATTCCACGCCAAAGCAGAGGGAAAACGCGCCAAGGTCGCGCTCTTTTTGCGCCTGTACCGCGGCGGCGTAGTCCGGCAGATTTAAAAGGAAGAGCTCCGGGTCGTCCGGGTAGTCCCAATCCAGGTGGTCTGTAAAACAGATTCCCGCCAATCCTTTTGCTTTGGCGGCGGCAATCATTTCCTCCTGGGGGGCGCTGCTGTCGCCGGAAAATTCACTGTGCATATGGGTGTCCCATAAAAATGGCATAAATTTGACCTCCTAACATACAAACGGGTTCAAAATACAAATGGTTCCGTCTGGGATTCTTACCGATATTCTACCTTATTTTGACGGGAAAAAGAAGTCAATGTCTCTTATTTTGTACAAAATTCCAGAAAAAGGAGCGAAAAAGGCAAAATTAGTGAAAAATTTAACAAACTGGAATAAAGTGGACAAAAAGGCTTGAACTTTCTATATAAATTGGGTAGAATATAAAAGGCTTGGGAAATATCCCGCGAATTAGATTCAAAAATTCTAGGAGGAATAAAAAATGGCAGTAAGAGTAGCAATCAATGGTTTCGGCCGTATTGGCCGTCTTGCTTTCAGACAGATGTTTGGAGCAGAAGGATATGAGGTAGTAGCAATCAACGATTTAACAAGCCCGGCAATGTTAGCGCACTTGTTAAAATATGATTCTTCTCAGGGAAAATACGCTTTGGCGGACAAGGTATCTGCTGGAGAAGATTCCATTACTGTTGATGGGAAAGAAATCAAGATTTACGCATTCCCGGATGCAAACAACTGCCCATGGGGTGAGTTAAAAGTAGACGTTGTGTTAGAGTGTTCTGGTTTCTACACAAGCAAAGCGAAAGCACAGGCTCATATCAATGCAGGCGCTAGAAAAGTTGTGATCTCTGCTCCAGCAGGCAACGACCTTCCTACCATCGTATATAACGTAAACCACACCACTTTAAAACCGGAAGACACCATTATCTCTGCAGCCTCCTGCACCACAA
>CANQUZ010000179.1 GCA_947627165.1 uncultured Roseburia sp. | reverse complement strand
TTATTTTAGAGAAAGTAGGTTAGTTTAGATATGGCTAAAGTTACAAAAAAAGTGACAAAAAAGCGTGTAAAGAAAAACGTTGAACGCGGACAGGCACATATTCAGTCATCTTTTAACAATACAATCGTAACGATTACAGATGCTGAAGGGAATGCTTTATCATGGGCAAGCGCCGGTGGTCTTGGATTTAGAGGTTCAAAGAAATCTACTCCATATGCTGCGCAGATGGCTGCAGAGACAGCTACGAAGGCAGCTTTAATACATGGTTTAAAAACAGTTGACGTTATGGTAAAAGGACCGGGTTCCGGAAGAGAAGCGGCTATTCGTGCGCTTTCCGCCTGCGGTCTTGAAGTTACAAGCATCAAAGATGTAACTCCAGTACCTCACAATGGATGTCGTCCACCAAAACGTAGAAGAGTTTAATTAGGAGGAGAGACGAAAATGGCAGTAAATAGAGTTCCTGTTCTTAAAAGATGTAGATCACTTGGCTTAGACCCAAGTTTCTTAGGATATGATAAAAAATCCAACAGAGAGTTAAAAAGAGCAAACAAGAAAATGTCTGAGTATGCTCTTCAGTTAAGAGAAAAACAGAAAGCAAAATTCATTTACGGCGTATTGGAAAAACCATTCCACAATTACTATGAGAAAGCCGACCAGATGAAAGGCATGACTGGTACAAACTTAATGACAATGTTAGAGTCCAGATTGGACAATGTCGTATACCGTTTGGGATTTGCAAGAACCAGAAGAGAAGCCAGACAGATTGTTGACCACAAATTCGTTTTAGTGAACGGAAAGCAGGTAAATATTCCTTCTTATTTAGTAAAAGCCGGCGATGTGATTGAAATTAAAGAAAAGAACAAAGGCCTTCAGAGAATGAAAGACATTACGGAAGCAACCGGCGGAAGATTAGTTCCGGACTGGTTAGACGTTGATGTTGAGAAATTACAGGGAACTGTAAAAGAATTGCCTTCCAGAGAGCAGATTGACGTACCTGTTGATGAAATGCTCATTGTCGAGTTATATTCTAAATAATCTTGGGTAGGCGGCTTGAGAAACGGGAGAGTGTGGCATCCTATTGGCAAAATGGCGGCATTCTTCTGTTCTCTCCAGAGTCTTACAGATACAATATTGATCCGTTAAGCAAATTACCTGAGAAGGAGGGATTTTGTAGTGTTCGATTTCCAAAAACCAAAAATTGAAATCGCAGAAATTTCAGAAGACAAGAAGTACGGAAAGTTTGTTGTAGAACCATTGGAAAGAGGTTACGGCACAACACTAGGCAACTCGTTAAGAAGGATTATGCTCTCTTCTCTGCCAGGTGCGGCGGTAAGCCAGGTTAAGATCGAAGGTGTTTTACATGAATTCAGTTCGATTCCGGGAGTGAAGGAAGACGTAACTGAGATTATTATGAATATCAAAAATCTTGCCATCAGAAATAGCAGCTCTACAAATGAACCTAAAGTTGCTTACATTGAATTTGAAGGCGAAGGTATAGTCACAGCAGCAGATATCCAGGTGGATTCTGATATTCAGATTCTCAATCCAGATTTGGTAATTGCCAACTTGAATGGCGGTCCTGATTGTAAGTTATATATGGAGCTTACCATCACTAAGGGCAGAGGCTATGTCAGTGCAGAGAAGAATAAATCAGAAGATGTGCCCATCGGCGTTATTGCGGTGGATTCGATTTATACACCGGTAGAGCGTGTAAATCTTTTTGTTGAGAATACGCGTGTCGGCCAGATTACAGACTATGATAAGCTGACCCTGGATGTGTATACCAACGGTACGTTAGAGCCGGATGAGGCTGTCAGCTTAGCGGCAAAAGTGCTAAGCGAGCATTTGAATCTTTTCATTGACTTATCGGAAGCGGCTGTCAATGCAGACGTTATGATTGAAAAAGAAGATAATGCGAAAGAAAAAGTATTAGAGATGAATATAGACGAACTGGAGCTGTCTGTCCGTTCCTATAACTGTTTGAAGAGGGCCGGCATCAATACGGTGGAGGAACTCACAAACAGAACGCCGGAGGATATGATGAAAGTTCGTAATTTGGGTCGTAAATCCTTGGAGGAAGTTTTGGCAAAATTAAAAGAGCTGGGGCTTCAGTTGAATCAGGGAGAAGAATAACTCATAAGGCAGGCAGAAACAGTAAGTCCGAATGGCGTAGAGTATGTCTGGTGTGCGGGGTGTATGCGGCGCCTTTCTGTATGATGAGCGGGGAAATGCGTTCAACACAGCGGAACGGTGTGCAGACGAGATCCTGCCACACGATCATGAGTGGCGCTTGGAAGTAGTTTGTGACGGTACACAAAAGCCTTCCAAAACAAGTATATGGTGTTCGGCAAATAAGACCAAGGGCGTTGCCGGATATCCCACAAAATGGAGGAACAGTAAAATGGCAAAATATCGTAAATTAAGCAGAACTTCTAGTCAGAGAAAAGCATTATTAAGAGGTCAGGTAACGGCATTGTTAAACAATGGCAAAATCATTACCACAGAAGCAAAGGCAAAGGAAGTTCGTAAAATTGCTGAGGGACTGATTGCTTTGGCAGTAAAAGAGAAGGATAACTTTGAAGAGGTTACTGTAAAGGCAAAAGTTGCCCGCAAAGACAAAGACGGCAAGAGAGTAAAAGAAGTCGTGGACGGCAAGAGAGTGACTTTGTATGATGAAGTGGAAAAAACCATCAAAAAAGACAAACCATCCCGTCTTCATGCACGTAGAGAGATGTTAAAAGTTCTTTACACCGTAAAAGAAGTTCCGGCAGAAGCTGCAGGAAGAAAGAGAAACACCAAGGAAGTTGATTTAGTTGCAAAATTATTTGACGAAATCGCTCCTAAATATGTTGGCCGCAACGGTGGTTACACCAGAATCGTGAAAATCGGACAGCGTAAAGGTGACGGTGCATTAGAAGTATTGCTTGAGTTAGTATAAGAATAGAACGGTAAAAAAGGCAGCCAGCGAAAGCGGCTGCCTTTGTCAGTTATTTTTTTTGGCTAAAGAAAGGGTGAAAATAAATTCTGTTCCCACGCCCTCGGTGCTGATACAGTCAATATTTTCGCCGTGCGCCTGGATAATTTCCTTTACAATCGAAAGCCCAAGGCCGGTGCCCTTTTTATCTTTTCCCCGTGAGAGGTCCGTCTTGTAAAACCGATCCCAGATTTTTTTGATACAGTCGCTGGGGATACCGATGCCGTTATCCTTTACGGAAAGAAAGACCTTTTCATTTTTTTCCGTTGTCTCAATCGTAATGGTGCTATCCGCGTGGCTGAACTTAATGGCGTTGTCAATCAGGTTATACAGCACCTGCTGAATTTTGCTCATGTCCGCAGAGACGAAAAGCTGTTCCCCGGTTAGAATCAAATTAAAAGAAATCCGTTTTTGCGTACAGATGCCCTCAAAGGTTTGGACTGTCGTCTTAATGGTGTGGTTAATATCAAAATGGGCGATATCCAGCATCATGCCATGGGAACCGAATTTATTTAACTCCAAAAGGCTTTGAGTCAGCTTGTTTAACCGCTCTGTCTCAAATAAGATAATATTCAGGTATTTCTCCTGCATCTCCGCAGGGATAGTGCCGTCTAAGATGGCCTCCACATAGCCCTTGATGGACGTAAGGGGAGAGCGGAAGTCGTGGGAGACGTTGGAGACAAACTTTCTCTGATCCTCCTCCAGAGTCTTCAACTCATTTGCCATATAGTTGAGCGAGGCGGCGAGATACCCAATCTCATCATTGGAATGCACGTCAATCTTAGTCTCAAAATTGCCGGAAGCATAGGCTTCCGCTCCCCGAGTGATTTTCCGGATGGGAATGTAGACCAAATACGTAAACAGAACCAGCACAATAAAGGCAGCGATGAAAAGCAGGGCCAACGTCTCATAAGAAATATGGATCAAACTGTTTGCCAGAGAAACCAGGCTTCCTATGGGCTTATGGATAATCACATAGCCAAGCACCTTATAATTTACCGTGATGGGGGAAAAGACGCTGATGGTTTCTGTGGAAAAATGGTGGTAAAAATTACCAATCTGATAATAGTTGTTCCCAAAATCAGTCACATCAAAATCCGCAATCGTCTCTTCTGCGCCCAACTCCCCGGAAGTATTGAGAAGAATCGCCCCCCTGGTATTCATAATCCAAATCTGCCCGGAAAGATAGGCGCTTAGCGTGGAAAGCTGCTCCTGCAACTCCTCCGGCGTAATGGATTGGTTGAAATAATTCTGGGCATAATTCGTAGAAATCAGAGCAGCCTCACGATAAAGGGAAGCTGCTTCCCTGCGCGTTAAAAAATGAAAGGTAATCTGATAAGTAAAAACGGCAATGATGACAAAGCCAATCAGCCCATACATCAGATAGCCGGCTAACAGTTTGGGATAAAGCGTACGTTTCATAGATCCTTGACCTCAAACTTATAACCAATGCCCCAGACCGTGGAAAGGCTCCAGGAGGCATGGTCCTTGATTTTTTCCCGCAGGCGTTTGACATGGACATCCACAGTGCGGGTGTCCCCAATGTATTCATACCCCCAGATGTGGTCTAAGAGTTGTTCTCTGGTAAATACCTGGTTGGGGGAAGCGGCAAGGAAGTAGAGGAGTTCTAGTTCCTTTGGCGGCATATCAATGGGCTTTCCATGGTAAATAACGGAGTAGTTAGACAGATTCACCACTAAATCCGGATACTTGACGCATTTGATTTCCGGGGACACATCCT
>CANQUZ010000178.1 GCA_947627165.1 uncultured Roseburia sp. | reverse complement strand
GCCTTATGTTGCTGGTGCTAACTTAATGACATTGGTTCAGCCCACGCCATTCGCAATCCCGCACTACGTGCTTCAAAACTTACTACCGTAAGCGGATTGCTCATTAACAGGCGTTCTGCTCATAAGCAGTTTTGTATGCTCATTCATGCAAGCATAATTCGCCTACGAGACTGTTTATGGCTGAACTGTTACACGTATTTTGCAGAAATTTTCCATTATTATGAGCAAAAAAACGCCATAGGGATGAACTCAATGATTCACCTCTATGGCGATTTATGAATGTCTTTTTAGTTTCCTGCAGCAAGCTTTGGAACGGAAGAATCTTTGATTACCGGACAGCTCCTCATGGTGATAATAGGTGCTCCCCTGTTCTCCAAGTAATCCTTTGTGATGGTCACACTGCCAATGTTATCATCTTTCGGAATCTCATACATGATATCTAACATATATTCTTCAATGATGGCTCTCAGTGCCCTCGCCCCTACGTTCTTTTCTTTTGCCTTTGACGCAATCGCGGCAAGAGCTTCGTCATCAAATATCAGCTCCACATCATCCATTGCCAAAAGCTTTTGATACTGCTTGATAATAGCGTTTTTCGGCTCCTTTAAAATACGTACCAACATCTCTTCTGACAGCGCATCCAAAGTAAACATAATCGGAAGGCGTCCCAAAAACTCCGGTATCATCCCAAATTTGCGGACGTCATCTACTGTAACCTTTTGAAGAATGTTCTCATCTTTATCATATTTGTCTTTCAGATCCGCCTGGAACCCAATGGAGGACTGTTTGTTCAGGCGCTCCTTAATGATATCCTCCAAATCGGGAAACGCGCCTCCACAGATAAATAAAATATTCTTGGTGTTCACCATGGTCATCGGCACCATGGCATTTTTGCTGCTGGCTCCTACCGGCACTTCCACCTCCGCGCCTTCCAACAGCTTTAACATCCCCTGCTGCACCGATTCGCCGCTGACATCCCTCTGGTTCGTATTGCGTTTTTTTGCAATCTTGTCAATCTCATCTATAAAAATAATGCCATGCTCGGCACGCTCCACGTCATTTTCCGCAGCCGCTAAGAGCTTGCTTACCACGCTCTCAATGTCATCGCCGATGTAACCTGCCTCCGTTAAGGATGTCGCATCCGTGATGGCAAGGGGCACATCCAGAAGCTTCGCCAACGTTTTTACCAGGTATGTCTTTCCGCAGCCTGTAGGTCCGATCATCAGCATATTGGATTTTTCGATTTCCACATCGTCTTTCTGATCCGACGCAATCCTCTTATAATGGTTATAGACCGCTACCGACATAACCTTCTTGGCGTGTTCCTGTCCTACTACATACTCGTCCAAAGACGATTTGATTTTATGGGGGGCCGGTATTTTGCGAATGTCAATCGCCGGCTCCTGCTCCTCTTTGGGTTTCTTCTTTTTTATCTTTTGACTGTTGGGAACATATCCCGGCAAGTCGTCCAGGTTTATCATACTGATATTGGGCATCTTCCCCATATTCATCTGGAATATGTCGTCCATAGAAAAACCTGGATTACTCATGCTGTCAAAGGTCTTCTGCATACAATCCCTACAGATATTGATGTTGCTGGGTATCCGAATCATTTTTCCAGCAACGTGCTCCGGCCTGCGGCAGATATAACAAATCTCCTCATATTCTGCCTCCGGATCCTCTTTCTGTTCCACTACTTCCGCAGGAGTCACTTCTTTTTTCTCTTCCGTGTAAGTAGTGCCGCTTTCTGCAATCAACTGCTCCTCATCCATAATTTCTCTATAATCTTTTTTGCCCATGTGAAGTCTCCTCAAATATGCCTGTATTTTCCTGGGAATATCCACATTATAATTCAAATATCTTTTTATCACAAGAAATTTACAGATTATTTCATTTTTATTTAAGAAATTCGTAACTTTTGTCTATATAAGTTTTAAAATTATTATAAAAATGTAATTTCTCTTGGACTGCACCATAAAAAATAAGGATGCCCTCTGACATCCCTATTTTTACCAAAAAAGCATTGCACCCTATCAGCTTAGCGTCCGCCTGCCGTGTCTCCGTTGGTGGAGCTGTCGCCTTCGCCTGTGGCATCCTCAACGCCATTTTCCACGCCGTTGATGATATCTTTGCTTGCCTCACCCACGCCGTCTACCACTTCATCCACAGCCCCGCCTGCAGCGCCGGTTCCGCCCGACGCGCCAGTTCCGCCTGTAGTGCCGCCGTTAACGGCATTTCCATTGGTGGTGCCGCCGCTGGTCGCATTCCCTCCTGTGACGCTGCCATTTGTAGAATCGCCGGTGCCGGAGCCGGTTCCCCCATTGTTTGAGTCGGTTCCAGTTCCTGTGCCGTTCGTACCGTTTCCGGTATTGTTCGTATCGGTTCCGTTTACGGTATTTCCCGTGTTGTTTGTGTTTGTCCCATTGTTGCTATTTTTGTCATTCTGTCCGCTTCCGCAGGCAGTCAGGATTCCCAGCATCATGGTAAGGACAATGCCTGTCACAACTACTCTAAACTTTTTCATCGTCAATTTCTCCTTTACATTCAATAAATTCTTTCAAGGATAGTATTGACCTATCTTTCTCTCCTTATGCAAAAGGCAGGCGAACTTTTCAATTTCCCTATCGGCTGGAACGGACACAGGAAATGCCGCCCAAACCGGCGGCTCCTCAATCCAAACCAGGAAATCCAAGCTCTTTGGAGAGTTCCTTCTGCACTTTTTTCACGTCCGCAGCAATCTCTTTGACTCTCTCCCTCGTCATGCGGCTGGTGGGGCCCGAAACGCTGAACGCATACCTGACATCTTTCTGATAGCCGTACAGGCAGGCCGCAATGCAGCGGACGCCCTTTTCGTTTTCCTCATCATCCAATGCGTATCCGTTGGCTCTGACTTCCTCTAACGCCTTTACCATTTCGTCGTAATCTGTGATGGTTTTTTCCGTCTTCTTTTCAATGACGCTCTCATTCCAGATTTTTTTTAATTCCCGCTCCGGCAGCGTCGCCATAATCGCCTTGCCTACGCCGGAACAATACATCGGATGTATCATCCCCACATGGGAGACCATGCGGATCGTCCCCACTTTTGCCTCTATTTTATGGATATATAATATTTGATTGCCTTCCCTTTGCACTAAGTGAACGGCTTCGCCGCTCAAATCCGACAGCTTCTCCAGATAAGGTTTCGCTATCTGCAGAATATCCATGCGCTCCAATACTTTCCCTGCCATATTCACTATTTTATAGGAAAGCATATATTTTTGCGACGCCTCATCCTGTTTTGCGTATCCCATATATACCAGGGACATCAGCAGGCGATGCACCGTGCTTTTATGAAGCCCCAGAGCTATGCTAATCTCCATCAGCCCCATCTCGCCATTCTCCGCTAACATTTCCATCACCTGAAAGATTCTCTCCGCAGACTGCACCGGATTTTTGGTATCTTTTTCTCCTGACATCGCACCACCTCGTCCATTCTCATCCATCATCTCATATTCCACCATGCGTTTCACAATATGAAACTAAATGCAATGATAGCATGAAGGCTGAAAAAAAGTCAACCTCTTTTACACACGTTCTTTAGCGGAAGAAAAAGCGCCCTGCACAATATCAAATTAGAGACGCCGTGCACCAGATCATAGGGGATCCCCGCAATCCACCAGGCAAACGCTGTCCGGATGCCTCCCAGGAAAAGATAGGGGATGCAGCAGAGGGCGCCAAAGCATAACCCAAAGATCCCCGCCAGAATGCTGAACACCCACACCGATTCCTTCTTTCGCAGGAGGTACGTCACCCATGCTAACAGCGGCCATACATAGAGATACATCACCCACCAAATGCCAATCCCGTACCAAAATCCCTCCAACAGAAGAAACGCGCTTAACACATAGCAAATCTTTTCCTGAAAATAAAGGGTGTACAAGATAATCAGCAGCGTCACCAGCTCTACGTTTGGAAGAAACGCCAATGCGTGCTTCGCCGCCTCCAGCACGGCAATCATCACTCCCATTTCCGCAATATCCCTTGTCGTCAGTTTCCTTTTCATGCAAATGCTCCGCTATTCTGCCAACGTATATACCACCCGGTATGTTTTTCCATCCTGAATGACCTGCTGATCCACGCCGTAATTGCAATAATCGTCTCCCTCATAGAAAGCCCAGTATGCCCCGTTCTCGCTGTAACTCGCATAGACGCCGTTCACAGTATCTACCATAAGTCCGTATTCCGACGTTGTTCCCGTGACAGAAATCCCGGCGTCTTCCATGGCCTCTTTTAAGTATTCCGCATCGGTTTTCAGCGTATAAACCGCCGTCTCCTGTTTGTCGTCCACGACCTCGATCGTAATGTTTTTTTCTCCCGCAACCGCTGCCGGGGAAAACCGCAGGTATATTCCGCCAAAAATAACTGCGATTGCAGCGAAAACCAGAGCTGCAGGAATCCATTTCCTGCCGTTTCCTTTGTTTGCACTTTCAGACATAAGTTTCTCCTTTTTATTTTGTTTCAAACTTCTTCTCAACAGAAAAATTTGCCATCCTTATCTTAACGCAATCATAGGATTTTTTACAGCATTTTTTCGATAAGTTTTAACCGTAATTTTCCGTAACAGTTCAGCCATAAGCAGTCTCGTAGGCGAATCATGCTTGCATAAATGAGCATACGGGACTGCTTATAAGCAGAACGCCCGTTCATGAGCAATTTTGAAGCACGTAGTGCGGGATTGCGAATGGCGTGGGCTGAACTGTTACGATTTCTATAACAGTTCAGCCATAAGCA
>CANQUZ010000177.1 GCA_947627165.1 uncultured Roseburia sp. | reverse complement strand
CGGCGCCAATCTTGACGTTGGTAGTCTCATAAACTGCCGCCGCCATCCTGCTGGCGGTAAAACGCTTCCAAATCAGCTGGTACAGGCGGAACTGATCTCTGGAAAGAGATTCCTTGACCATGGCGGGCGTCCGGTTGATATCCGAAGGGCGGATGGCCTCGTGGGCGTCCTGAATCTTCGTCCCGCTCTTCTTTTCCGTTGTGTTTTTCGCCGCAAACTCGCTGCCATAAACATTGGCGATATAATCCCTCGCCTGCGCGTCCGCTTCCTCGGAAATGCGCACGGAATCCGTTCTCAGATAAGTGATGACGCCTACGGTTCCCTGGCCTTTAATGTCAATCCCCTCATATAACTGCTGCGCAATCCGCATCGTCTTAGAGATGGGGAAATTTAAGGCTTTCGACGCTTCCTGCTGCAGTGTGCTGGTGGTGAAAGGCTGCGGCGCTTTTTTTACCCGCTCCCCTTTCTTGACCTCTAATACCTGGAATTTTTCATTTTGGATTTCCCCTGTAATCTTTTCGATTTCCTCCTGGCTGGAGATGGTTATTTTCCCGTTTTCATCCCCATGGAACTTTGCTGTCAGGGGCTTTTTCTCGCCCGCAACGGAAAGCTCCGCTTCTAACGTCCAGTATTCTTCCGGGATAAAGGCGTTAATCTCCTCTTCCCGATCACAGATAATGCGCAGCGCCACGGACTGCACCCTGCCGGCGCTCAGTCCCCGCTTTACTTTTGTCCAGAGGACCGGGCTAATCTCATAACCTACCATGCGGTCTAAAATCCGCCTGGTCTGCTGGGCATCCACCAGCTTCATGTCAATCTGCCTTGGCTCTTTTAAGGACGCTTTCACTGCATTCTGGGTAATCTCATTGAACGTTATCCTTTGCACATTTTTATCCTCTAATTTCAGAGCCTGGGAAAGATGCCAGGAAATCGCCTCACCTTCACGGTCAGGGTCTGTCGCCAGGTATATTTTTTCCGCTTTCTTCGCTTCCCTGCGCAGCTTTGCAAGAATATCCCCTTTTCCTCGGATTGTAATATACTTTGGCTCAAAATCGTTTTCTACGTCAATTCCCATCTGGCTTTTGGGCAAATCCCTCACATGCCCGTTCGATGCCACGACTTCGTAATTTTTCCCCAAAAATTTTTTAATGGTTTTTACCTTTGCAGGCGACTCCACAATTACCAGGTACTTTGCCATCCATTCATCTCCTTTTATGTGAAAAACTCTTCATATTTTCCTGATATAATAATTTTTAACGGTTTCCTCAATGAATCCTTTCTGTACCAATTCCGCCAGAATCCCCGCCAACTGCGGCATTCCAAATCCTGTCTCCTCTAACAGTTCCTCCATTCCTTTCGGTCGTAAACTTAGACAACTATACACCATGCTCTCATCTTTTGCAAGTAATAATTTTTCAAAATTTCTCTCGCCGCCGCTTTCCTGCCTGCATAAGCCCAATTCCTCTAAAAATTCCTCCATGTCGGAAATCATGCCGGCTCCCTGGCGGATAAGGCGGTTGCAGCCCCCGCTCAGCTCATCATACATCCGCCCCGGAACGGCATAAATATCTTTCCCCTGTTCTAATGCATAGTCTGCCGTGATGAGGGAACCGCTTCTTCTCTTGGCCTCTACGATTACCACCACATCTGACAAACCGGAAATAATGCGGTTTCTTGCCGGGAATAACTGCGCCAGAGGCGGCGTGCCCGGCGGGTACTCGGAGATAATTCCTCCATGTTCCAGGATATCGCTGTATAATTTCTGATGAAATCCGGGGTAGCAGATATCCACGCCACATCCTAAAACCGCGTATGTTTCTCCTCCGCCCTTTAGGGCGCCCCGGTGCCCCGCGCCATCGATGCCCTGCGCCATGCCGCTGAGCACTGCCACACCGTTTTGCGCCAGCTGCTCCCCCAGTTTTTCCGCCACCGCATGGCCATAGGCGGAACACCGCCTTGCCCCCACAATCGCCACCGCTTTTTTCTCCGCAGGGGGCAGCTTTCCTTTCACATACAGGCAGTACGGCGCATCCGGTATCCACCTTAATCTTTCCGGGAATTGCCCCTCCTCTCTGGAAAGGAATAAAATTCCCTGCTCTGATAATTTCCCATAGGATGCCTCGCAGTCCCTTTTTTTGCTCTCTTTTATCGCATGGATTTGTTTTTCTGTCATCCCCGGTATCGCCTGAAGGCTCCGCTCTGTCATATGATACACCTCTTCCGCGCTCTCCGCCGCCGCCAGAATGCGGTTTCTGGAGCGGATGCCAATCCCCGGAATATTGGAAAACCAGTAAGCGTAATTCATATCTTTTCCTCCCCTCCGCACATTATACCGTTCCCCAGACGTTTTTATCCAGGCTCCGGTAACACACCGCCTCTTTTAAATGGGAAGGGAGGATGCGTCCGCTCTCCTCCATGTCGGCAATCGTCCGCGCGACCTTTAAGATTTTATGGTAGGAGCGGGCTGTGAGATTCTGCCTGCGGTATACCTGTTCCATATAGGCTTCCTGTTCTTTATCCAGCTCGCAAAATTCTGCCAATCTTCCCGACGGAATCTGACTGTTGTAGCAAAATTTCTCATTTTGATAGCGGCGTCTTTGGATTTCCTGCACCCTTTTCACCCGCTCCCGAATCTGCCCGGAAGATTCGTTCTTTTCCTTTTCCTTTAATTCCCAAAAGGAAATCGCTGAGGCTTCCGCGCAAATATCAATTCTGTCCAACAGCGGACCGCTGATTTTTCTCAGATAACGCTCTATGGCGCTTTTGCTGCAGCTGCACTTCTGCATATCGGGGTAATAGCCGCATTTACAGGGATTCATTGCCGCCACCAGCATAAAATCCGCCGGATACTCGCAGTGGCCGTTTAACCGCGCTATGCTGATTTTTTTCTCCTCCATGGGCTGCCTTAATATTTCCAGAGTATTTTTCTGAAATTCCGGCAACTCATCTAAAAACAGCACGCCCTTGTGCGCTAAGGATATCTCCCCCGGCTTCGGCTGGGAGCCGCCACCTGCAAGCCCCTGCGCCGTAATCGTGTGGTGAGGGGCGCGGAACGGACGCCGCTCCATCAGCCGCTCCCGCTTAGCAAACAGGCCGCTGACACTGTAAATCTTCGAAAGCTCCATTTGTTCCGTCTCGCTTAAGTCTGGAAGGATGGTGGGGATTCTGGAGGCAAGCATCGTTTTCCCCGCTCCCGGAGGGCCTAAAAAAAGCAGGTTGTGCATCCCGGATACTGCCACTTCGCAGGCGCGCCTGGCTAATTTCTGCCCCTGCACATCTGCAAAATCCAATATTGCCTCTGTATTTCCAGTTTCTTCTATATTATTATATGCTTTTTTGCGCACCGGCTTTTCTTTCCCGTTTAATATCCCCACTGCCTTTTGGATGCTATCGGCCCCATAAATTTCCATGCCGGAAACAAGCATGGCTTCCGTGACGTTTTCTGCGGGAACCATGCAGCGGCATATTCCGCGCTCCTTCGCCTCTGCCACCATGGGCAGGATTCCTGTCACGGGCTGTATCTTTCCATTTAAGCCCACCTCTCCCACAATCAGGATTTCTTTCAGCGTTTCTTCCTTCAATTCCCCTAACGCCCCAAGCACTGCGATTGCCACCGGCAAATCAAACGCCGAACCGGACTTCCTGATATTTGCCGGAGTGAAATTTACGGTAATCCGTTTCGGCGGAAGGCAAAAGCCGCTGTTTTTCAAGGCAGTCCTTACCCTTTCCTTTGATTCCTTTACTTCCGACGCTAAGAACCCTACCATCTCAAACATGGGCATCCCATCGCTGATATCCGCCTCCACTAAAACGGGAACGCTGTGAATCCCATGTAAAATTGCAGTTGCCACATTACTATACAACTTATTTCTCCTTTCTAATGCCCGTATTGAAATGTTCTCTTTCCTTTTGGAAACCGCAGCAGAAACGCTGCTCTGATGATTAAGAATATCTGATATGCCCCGGAGTCGCCCTCCAGGCAAAAAACCTGCCGGCTTCACAGGAATGCCGCCTCAAACCATAGGTTTGGAGGTACTTGTTGCACTCCTTTTGTTTTTCACCGGCGCAGAATAAGATTTGATACGATTATAACACATATGTCGTAATTTGAAAAGAATTTTTACAGGCTTCTCCTGAGTTTTTCTAACGCTCTTTTTTCAATCCGGGAGACATATGATCGGGAGATCCCAAGGTTTACGGAGATTTCCCGCTGCGTCATTGCTCTGCTTCCAAAAAGCCCGTACCGCTTTACAATGATAAACTCTTCCCGGCTGCTTAATACCTTTGGCACTAAATGGAGGACCTTCCGGATCTGCCTCCGACGCTCCATATCCTCCACCACATCCACCTCTTCGCTTTCCACCACATCCAGAATCTGTATCTGATTCCCTTCCTTATCCGTGCCAATGGGGTCATACAGCGATACCTCCCGGGATGTTTTCTTCTTTGCCCTAAAATACATGAGCAGTTCATTATCAATACAGCGGGCGGCGTAGGTTGCCAGCCGGCTTCCGTAGTCTTCTTTGTATGTGGAAATGGCCTTGATAAGCCCGATTGTGCCAATGGAAATCAAATCTTCCATGTCCTCTTCGGTATTCTGGTATTTTTTCGCGATATGCGCTACCAAACGCATATTGCGCAGCGTTAATTCGTTTTTTGCCGCCAGATCACCTTCTTTTACTCTCTTCAGGCAATCGCTTTCCTGTTCAGGAGTTAAGGGAGATAGAAAAGTTTTCAAAACGCACCTTAAAAACTTTATTGATACATTCTATGTCTGGGCCATGTTTTCAATAAAGTTTTTAAGG
>CANQUZ010000176.1 GCA_947627165.1 uncultured Roseburia sp. | reverse complement strand
TAAATGATTGCAATCCTAACTTTAACTGGCTAGGGTTGCAATTAATCTTGTTTAGCGTAGGAATACTTTGCGCTTACAAATTGTCAGACGGTGTCTAACAAATTGAGCTGGTCGCATATTTGTGAATTGATAAAAATAGATGATGAATTTGGAACGCAGTTTCTATGAAAAACAGGCAGTAAGTGAGCGGTGGGATGTTCGTACTCTAAGACGACAAATGGATCTGCCAAATAGAAAAGAACTGGAAAGGTTAGTGGACAATATTCTGAATAAAGAAAATGAGAATTTTTAGTTAGTAGTTAAATTTCAAGGGAGGTGCAGAATAATTCTATATAGATTTCAAATAGCCGATTGGTTTTCAAAACGAGAATTAGTCGGCTATTTGACGAGGTTTTTCATGACGCATTTTTGAATACCAGCAATTTACTGATAAAATAATTCCCTACCGTAACCAAAACCGTTGATATTAATTTTGAGATATTATAATTCACTCCCAGCACGGTGGCCAATAAAAACATAACTCCCATATCAAGAAACAACGTAAGTATGCGCGCCCCTGTAAATGAGGCAATTTCCTTTAAAATGTTGCTGTTTTGACTTTTAAATACGATGGTACGGTTGGTCACATAAGCAAAGGCAACGCCGCCAATCCATGAAATGATATTGGCAATCTGAAGCTGTACGGGATTATTTCCATCTAAAAATGTCCATACACTGGCATAAAAACAAGCCATGCTCACAACAGTAGTCAACCCACCAACAATTACATATTTAATGATTTCTTCATATTTTCTATATAAACCTACTAGTCTTTCTAACATCCTTTTCCTTTCTCACAAGTTATCCTTTTAGCTAAGAAACTTTTTTCATTGTTATACTGAGAATCTTTTCACATACTGTTTCCACATAGCGATGATAAAAATATGCCATCAAAAGAATCATTACCATACTAAACGCAAATGTTCCTATTACACTATACAAATATCCGCTTCCTCTTGCTACAAATTTGCCAAATACATAACAGGATGCGGAAAAAATAAGAGGTATATGTATGATATATACTGCATAGGATATCCGTCCCAAAAACTGAAACACATTACACTTTAATACTCTCTGGCATACAGATAAATTCCAAATTCCATATACCGTAAAAAACGCCCCTATAATATGCCAGAATTGATACGATAAAATGATATTCGGGAGACAGTTTAAAAATCTATATACATTGGTCGGTTGTACTCCTGAGGGATAACCGTCAAGAAATATCCCTATCACCAAGCACAGTGCTCCAATCCATGGACGCCCAAACATTCCCTTCCATTCCCTAAAGCAATAGGCTAACAATACCCCTAAAACAAATGCAAGATGCAGCGTATTTACCCTGACATACAGGACTGCACAAAAAAGATAGATGATTCCGAGTGCTTTCCTGTTAATTCTCCATGCAAATGTACTCAAAACAATCGCCAGATATGAGCCAAAAAGCAGCTGCCCTAACATCCAGAACGCATTGGAAAATGTAGAGTCTTTTGTATACCATGTTGTAACAAACAAAGATTCGATACATCTTCCAAATCCAACTTTTTCCAAGTAATAGTAGCTAAGCCAAGGCGACTGGGTAACAGGAACAATCTCCAGATGACAAAACCAGCCAAAGCGGAGCATCAAATATACAAGTAGCACAACTGGAGCAATGGGAAGCATCAAACGCGGATATCGTTTGATAAATATATTACTAATTTCTTCCTTATTTTGCAGCCCAATTACTTTAAGGCTCAAGACCAACGCATTTATGAGGCAGAAAAGAGCTACCATATAATTTCCATTTATAAAAAATGCTATTGGTGACTGAGCCATTTTTACATCAAATCCATTTGAAAATTTTGAGATACTAATATCACCATAATAAGTTGCCGGTAAAAAAGCAAGCAAAAAATGGTGCAGTACCACACATATGCAGGCAAGTCCTTTCATGCCGTCTAACCACTCTATCCGCTTACTCATAGTTCTCCTTTAATCATAAGTGTCATATGCCTTTTTATAAAATACCATAATGATATTGACCATCCATCGGGGCCAAAACTTCTCAAACATGACTCTGTCATCTTTTTCCCTTCTATGGTCCTCAATAAATTCCTTGCTTGTCGCACCGTCATGCACCCTGTAAAAAGTCAGAGGCTTCTCAACATAGCAGAAAGCCCCTTCTGTCTCTGCTAATTTCAAAAAAGTATCCCAATCAATATTGTACTTTAGCTCTGAAGTAAAAAAAGAAGCTCCCAAAACTTTTTTATGGTAAGTCACTGCCGGGCAGCAGATGCTATTCCCCAATGACAGAACCGCCCTCTTCCAAAACCTCTTTTCCGCCCATTCCCGTTTTTTTAGAGGTTTTCTCAGAAATCGTCTCAGCTTTGAATTAATGTCCCTTACACCGATTTTTCCATTTTTAATGGGGATATAATCTGTCACAAAGGCAATCGGCTTTTTATAATCTTTAATTGTATTTAAAAACTCTTTTACATAGTCTTTATCATATTTGTCATCCTGGTGGGCTATCGTCACCCAATCAGTTTCTGCCTGGTCATAGGCAAAGTTCCAGTCTTCCCGAATATCGCTCTTGCCATTTCTGACATACAAAGGTATCTTGTGCTTTTCTGCAATCTCCTTTATGTATTCACAAGGCGTAGAGGTGGTCATAATAATATTGGTTTTCACAGTCTGTTCCATGAGCGAACGTACACATTCCTCTAAATAAGGTGATTCTTTATAGGCACAAACTGCAAACGTATGATTGGTAGTTGCGTTCATTTTTCGTTCCTCGTATTTTAGCATTATTTTTTCAAATACTCCTCGACAATAAACCTTGGCCGCTCCTTTGTTTCCAAATATATCTTGCCAATATATTCACCAATGATTCCTATGCCCAAAAGTTCCAGGCCTCCAATTCCCCAGATAGAGATTACCAAAGTTACCCATCCCTGAATCGTTTGTCCCCTGAAATAGCCGATGCCATAGTAAACCAATAAAATAATACTAATGATAAACAGGCAGATTCCGAGGGATGTGATGAAGCGAATCGGTTTTATGCTCAGGGAGGTAATCCCATCCAAAGCAAAGGAAATCATTTTTTTGAGCGGATATTTGGATTCCCCGGCAAAACGCTGGTTTCTTTCGTATTCCACGGTGTCTGTCCGAAACCCAATCATAGGAATGATTCCTCTTAAAAACAGATTTACCTCTTTAAAATTTTCTAATTCCTTGAGAGCCCTTTTACTCATAAGCCTGTAATCTGCATGGTTATAGACAATGTTCACTCCCATAGATTCCATGATTTTATAAAAACTTTGCGCAGTTGTTCGTTTAAACCAGGTGTCTGTTTTCCTTGCGCTCCGCACGCCATAGACAATGTCGCATCCTGCATAATATTTTTCTACAAATTGGTCGAGCACTTCGATATCATCCTGCAAATCCGCATCCATGGATACCATCATATCGCAATCATCCTTCACGGTCATCATCCCCTCAAGCAAGGTGTTTTGGTGCCCACGGTTCCTGGATGACTTAATTCCCATCACATACGGGTTGCTCTTATACATTTCTGTTATCATAGACCAAGTGTTATCCTTCGATCCATCATCCACAAAAACCACACGGCTCTCCTTGGATATGATTCCTTGATCTATCATCTTCTGCAGTTTTTCTGTCAAGCGTTTTTCTGTCACAGGCAAAACAGCTTCCTCATTATAACACGGAATTACAATATATAGTGTTTCCTGTCTTTCCATAAGATTACCTCTTTCTAAAAGTTGTACTCTCTCAAAAATTCCAACCCCCTTTATTTTGCCGCAATTCTTTGGAAATCCCAATTTACTTTTATTTTGCTGGCTATCATTTATATGGATGCCATGGGAGTAATTTTCTATGAGTTCTGTTTGAATAAAAATATGAATGTCTATTTTCCGCCATATAAACCTTGCGGTTGTCTTGCTTTTCATGAAATGATAAAAGCTTGTATTATAATAAAATATCTTGTATAATTTGTCAAATAAATATAAGTAGAAACCGCGATTCGGTGTAAAATTGATCAAAAAATCTCTTTTTGTTAAGTAGGCCTCTCACGATGTCTAACTTAATAATTTCGAAGCTTTTTATCTCACCCAATTCCAAACGAATACTTAGGCAAAAGTGTTTCCGCCGATGTTAGAAAATTAGAGGATTTTGCTGAATGTTTGGGATGTCTTGGCGCTGACTGCGATAGTATAGTAGAGGCAGAAGAGCAGGCAAGGATTGAAACGGAAGAGACAGTTGGCTACAATTTTCTCATTCAAACAAGCTGATGGATTATAGTAATCAGTCTGTAACAGTTCAGCCCACGCCATTCGCAATCCTGCACTACGTGCTTCAAAGCTTACTATTGTAAGCGGATTGCTCATGAACGGGCGTTCTGCTCATAAGCAGTCTCATATACTCATTTATGCAAGCATGATTCGCCTACGAGACTGCTTATGGCTGAACTGTTACATCAGTCTACAGTAAAAATGTGTAAACGCTATGCGTTTACACATTTTCAAAATTGCGGATGGTATCTTCCACATAATCCAGGGTGAGGCTTAAGGTGTCGGAAATTTCGTTTGGGCTTTTGCCTTTCATATAGAGCCGGATGATTTTTGCGGCAAACAATGCTCCCTCCTCCCGACCTTCTTCTCGGCCTTCCTCCCGGCCTTCTTCTCGACCTTCTTCTCGGCCTTCTTCCAGACCTTCTTCCCAGCCTTCTTTACGTCCTTGTTCCAGATTTTCCCGATCTCTCATTAACAG
>CANQUZ010000175.1 GCA_947627165.1 uncultured Roseburia sp. | reverse complement strand
TTGTACACTTTGACTGCCTTCGTAGCAAAGGGCGGCACAATGTTCAGACCGCCGTTTTTGCGGGCAAGATCCCACTCACGGCCGGATCCGAGGTGATCCAGAAGCGAATGGTAATTTCTGCGGACAATGAGGGAAACATTGTCGATGCCGCAGTTCACCATGCTTGAAAGCACGAAGTCTACCATACGGTAACGTCCTGCAAACGGGATGGAAGCCATCAGGCGTTCGCTTACCAGATCCGGAATCAACGAGTCATAGCTATTTGGAAAAATGATACCCAAGGCATCTGCATTTGAATTTACCATACTTCCTCACCGTCCTTTACATTTTCATCAACCATGGCGTTTGGCCCCACTTTCGCCCCGTCGCCGATATAAACGCCGAATCCTACCGTAGCCACGCCGCGCTCATCCTTCTCCGGCATTGCTCCTACCACTGCGTTTTCACCGATTACGACATTCTCTGCAATAATGCAGTGCTTCACTACGGCGCCAGCCTTAATCGTCGTTCCGCCCATGACAACGGCGTCTTCTACCACTGCGCCTTTTTCTACGCGGACGCCCGCAAATAAAATAGAGTGTTTCACTTCACCGTCAATGCGGCATCCGTCTGTGATCATGGAGTTCTGCACCAGCGCATCCCCGCTGATCCGATGTCCGGTCATACCGCTGTTGCGGCTGTAAATCTTCCACTCGTCGTCAAACAGGTTGATTCCGCTGTGCTCCGGATCCAATACTTCCATGTTTGCTTCCCAGAGGGATGGAATCGTCCCGACGTCCTTCCAGTATCCTGCAAAGCGGTACGCATACATCCTGCGCCCGTCCCGGAGCAGATTTGGAATGATATTGTTTCCAAAGTCATTTTCAGAATCCGGATCCGCCTCGTCCTCTACCAGATACCGTTTCAGAATATCCCAGTTGAAAATGTAAATACCCATGGAGGCCAGATTGGATTTCGGCTCCTTTGGTTTTTCCTGGAATTCCGTAATCTTATCCTCCTCGTCTGCCACCATCAGGCCGAAGCGCGAAGCCTCATCCCACGGTACTTCCATTACCGCCACGCTGAACTCCGCATCTTTCTCCTTGTGGAAGCGCAGGAAATCACTGTAGTCCTGCTTGCAGATCTGGTCTCCTGAGAGAATGATGACGTACTGTGGATTGTAACGCTCGATAAACGAGAGGTTCTGATAGATTGCATTTGCCGTTCCTTTATACCAGTCCGATCCGGACGCCTGCTGATATGGCGGCAGCACATGGACTCCGCCGTACAGACGGTCTAAGTCCCACGGCTGACCGTTACCAATATACTCGTTTAATACCAGCGGCTGATACTGCGTCAGGATGCCGACGGTATCAATGCCTGAATTGACGCAGTTTGACAGCGGGAAATCGATGATACGGTATTTTCCGCCGAAAGGAACTGCAGGTTTTGCCAGCTTCTGGGTCAGAGCGTAGAGTCTGGAACCCTGTCCGCCAGCCAAAAGCATCGCTATCATTTCTTTTGCCATAGTATGTCCCCCTATTCTTTATGCTATTAGGCATTATAACATAAACCTTTGTATTTTCCTACTACTTTTATGAATATATTTCACAAATTTTTTGTAACAGTTCAGCCATAAGCAGTCTCGTAGGCGAATCATGCTTGCATGAATGAGCATACGGGACTGTTTATGGCTGAACTGTTACAAGTTTTTTCACTATATGTTGTTTTCTCCCCTCTGCCTGCAAACTGCCCGTACGCTATCTAATTCCGTTTTCCATCTCTTTTACCATCGGCTCTATCTGGGACAGCATATTGTCCAAATCCCCAAAAATCGCGCTCTTGGTCGTACCCAGCTCGTTTGCCGTCTCAATATGGCCATTCACTTTCTCGTACTGCTGCTCCGTCCTCTCAAACGCACGGCTGACCTCAATAAACTCTTTCTCTGACAGGGAGACTGCATTCCCAATCCTTGACTGGACTTCCGTGGCTTCGGCAGCCGCCGCCGTAATCTGATCGAATACCATGTAAGCGGCGTCCACATCCTCGATGCTCCTGCTCAGCGCGTCTTTGGAAAGCGAGATGCTGCTGTTTAGCTTCTCGGTACCGCTCTTTACGTCGCCGATGCTGGTTTCCACCGTGCCGACCAAATCCTTGATGCCGTTTGCAAGGTTTTTCACCTCCTCCGCAACGACCGCAAAGCCCTTGCCCTGCTCCCCTGCCCGCGCGGCCTCAATGGAGGCGTTCAGCGCCAGCATATTCGTCTGGTTCGCGATGGAGATAATCTTCTCCATACACTCTTTAATCTTTTGCACGGAATTTTGGAAATCCGTAAACGTATCCTGCATTTCCAGGAAATATTCCTGCACCCTGCCGGAGCTTTCTTTCAGTCCGCCCACCTGCCGCTGCACCTGTTCCACCGAATTGTCGATGTTATGGCGCACATCGGCAAACTGCTTGGAGATTTCCCCCACCTGGACAAAACGGTCGTGGAAATGCTCCATCCTTTCTTTCATCCTGCCGTCTTCTTCCAGCACATCATTGAAGGAACGCTTAATCTCGTGAAGCTGCTGAAGGGAATCCACTTCCTTTAAGACAAGCTGCCTGCGGTAATTTTCAATACTGTGCGCCACATGGAGCATCGGGTAATAATTCGGCTTCTCAGCCACCTGCTCCTGCTGCTCTGTTCGTTCTGCCTTTGCCCTTTTCTTAAACATAGCTTTTCTTCCTCTCTTTTCCGTCCTCTGTCTGAAACCGGTTATTCAAATACCACGCAACTCATCGTCTGGTTCAGGAACTGGTCGTTAAAATGCTCCCCATACCCAATTACTCCCGCATGGCTGCCAAGAGTTCCCATTGCGTCTAAATACTTCTGCAGTTCGTTATTTTGCAAAAAGAAAAGATACCGAAGAATGCAGTTTACAGAAAATACCGCAGAGATATGCGGGAAATCCCCCTTAATTTTTGCAACCGTTTCCTCTACAATCTTTTTATTGTCCTTCGGCTCCAGAATCGTGAGCACGTCTGAATCGTTGACCGGCCTGTAGCAGGAAAGTGTGTTGCCAATCGGCTCTTTAATGGAAATGATGCACATATCCTGTCCGCTGATCTTTCCAAACGGATTGCTGAGCGCCTGTTTTGTCACTTCCTCATCCCCAATCTGCAGCAGTTCTTTGTAAACCTGTTTGGCAGGCCTTCCATTCAATTCGCCGATTACATAATTGGACTTGTCGGTTTTCGAGGCAATCAGGCGGTAGTCGTCGCGGGGCTGAAAGAGATTCTCCTTATATACTTTCACTTTGCCGTTTTGATTCTTAATCAGCGCATATGCCACCGCATCTTCATAAATCTTTCCGTTCAGGGAAACTTTCCCGGCATCCCCCGTCCCGCCCATCATCGCAATTTTCCGCTCGCCCAGCACGCTGTACATGGTTGTGACTACGCAGGCGTCGTTGCCGGTGCAGAAATTGATGCAGACCGTATTCTGCGGCGAAGCGCCTATCTGCTCTAGGTCTTTCTGCAGGCGCTGTATGTACTTCACCGGCATGGTGAACGCTTGCTCTAACACATTCACTGCTGCCGCAACGCCCTCGGTGTAGGCTACGACGCCAACGCCTTTTTCTACCACACGAGTATCGTAGCTCATGTTGATGCAGCCGATGCTCGGCACGCCGGGAAACTCCGCCTCTAACTGCTCTACGTGTTCCTCAAACTGATCCTGGTTCGACATCAGCAGAAGAAGCGAAGGCGTTTTTATCCCTCTGACCGCCTCTTTGAGATCCCCTTTCATGCTCACTCCAAAAACTTGCTTCATCCCATTTTCCTCTTTTCTGTCAGACTAAGAAATCGTAAAAAGGCTTGTACCGCTTAAGTCTTTTTTTCTTAGATACAGTGTACCACATTTGCCAGAAAAGGAAAATATTTTTAGCATAAAACACACGTTTTTCATCCCTTCGGCCGGAAGAAAAATGCAATCGTGCACCCGGCAAGCAAGACAACTGCTGAAATACCAAGAAGCAGAATGTTTTCCTTAGAAACGGAGAACTCTTGGCCCGCTGTCTGAGGAACATCCCCCGACTTCGGCATATTCCCTCTATTCCTGCCGTCCGGCGTTTTCATACTGCCAGACTGCCCGCCAAAGTTTTCACCGTCAGACTCTTTCATGCTGCCGTCAGACTGCCCGCCAAAGTTTTCACCATCCGGCTCTTTCATGCTGCCGTCAGACTGCCCGCCAAAGTTTTCACTATCCGGCGGTGCGGCCGGCTGGGCACCGTCTCCGTCTGCTCCCCCTGGCAGTTCTGGGGGCTGTGCGTCTCCCATCTCCGGACGATTCTCCTGTCCCTGCCCCATCACTCCCCCTTTCCTGGGATTCCACCCGAATCCACTAGCATCTGAGGATTGATCAATCGTTATCTCTTCTTCCTGTTCCCCCACTGCAATGGTGCAGGCACTGCCGATTTCCATTTCCGGCGTACTGGCCAGAATAGACGAAAAACTGCAAGGGACCGATTCACATAATAATTCTTTCCCGTCCGCATCTTTTATTTTCACAGTCGTTCCAGCCTCTGCGGATGCGGAATACATCAAAAATCCCTGCGTCGAATCAGAATCGAAGCCTTCCGCCATTCCGTTACTGCCGCAGGCAAGTACCGTGCCGCCGCTGATTTTGCAGACACCGCCGTTTTCACTGCCATAATCAATGGCGTTATTGCCGCCACTACCGCCGACGCTGACAAGGAGCTTCCCTCCGCTGATAAAAATGTCCTTATTCGAGTCGAGGCCGTCGGCATCCCTTCCGTTCTCGTTTTTAATCGTGACCTCCCCTCCGGAAATGTTGATGGCGGAATTGC
>CANQUZ010000174.1 GCA_947627165.1 uncultured Roseburia sp. | reverse complement strand
AATTACGACTCATTTACCTTTAATCTGTACCAATACATGGGAACTTTTACAGAGGATATCCAGGTGGTGCGCAACGATAAGATTACCATAGAGGAAATCCGGGAGGGGAAGCCGGAAAAAATCGTGCTTTCCCCGGGGCCGAAAAGTCCCAGAGAGGCCGGCATCTGTATGGAGGTGGTAAAAGAGTTTTACAAAGAGATCCCCATCCTTGGGATTTGTTTGGGGCACCAGTGCATTGGGGAAGCGTTTGGCGGGACGGTCACTTATGCAAAATCCCTGTTCCACGGAAAGCAGTCGGAAATGAAACACGATGGCAGGGGCATCTTTGCCGGCGTCAGCTCGCCGATAAAAGTCGCGAGATACCATTCCTTAGCGGTGCAGAGGGAAAATTTGCCGGAATGCCTGGAAATCATTGCCGAGACAGCGGACGGAGAGATTATGGCGCTGCGCCATAAGGAGTATCCGGTGATAGGCCTGCAGTTTCATCCGGAGTCCATTTATACGGAACATGGGAAGCGGATGATTGAAAATTTTTTGAATGGAACAGCCTGTGAGAGGTAAGGAGAACGATATGATATTGGATGTGATTGTAGAGGATAAAAAGAAACGGCTGGCGGAACACAAAAAAAAGGTCGGCGAGGCAGAGATGCGGCGTCTGGCGGAGCGCTATGAGGGAGAGAGGCATAGCTTTTATGAGGCGTTGAATCAGGAGGGCCTCTCCATCATCGGGGAATTTAAAAAGGCGTCCCCCAGCCTTGGTGTCATAGAGAGCAAAATTCCTTTCTTAGATAGGATAGAAGAATACAATGAAGCCGTGGATGCGATTTCCTGCCTGACGGAAGAGGATCATTTCCATGGCAGTGTGAAGGATTTGGAAGAAATCCGCAGGCTTTCCAACCTGCCGATTTTACGAAAAGACTTTATGATAGATCCGTATCAATTTTATGAGGCAAAGGCGATTGGGGCGGATGCCATTCTTTTGATAGCGGCGATTTTAGATGATGCAGAGCTGTTGGATTTCTATCAGCTGTCAAGGGAGTTGGGATTGGATGCGCTGGTGGAAACCCATGACGAGAGAGAAGTGGAGCGGGCGCTAAAAACAGGAGCCCGAATCATCGGAGTCAATAACCGGAATTTAAAGGATTTTTCCATCTCCTTAGAGACGACTGCCCGTTTGGCAAAATACATTCCGGAGGAAAACGTATTTGTGGCGGAAAGCGGCATCCTGACAAAGGAGGATGCGGCGTTTTTAAGAGGGTGCGGAGTAGATGCGCTTTTGGTCGGAAGGGCGCTGATGGAAGCGGAACATCCCAGACAGGCGGCGAAATTATGGAAAGAAATGTAAAACCCCAAATAAAGATCTGTGGAGTCACGACAGAAGAAGAGCTGCGGTGGCTGGAGGAAGAAGAGGTGGAATACGCCGGGTTTGTCCTCTGGGAAAAGAGCAGGCGTTACCTTCCGATAGGGCAGGCAGGGCGGCTTCTGGAAACCTCCAATCGGAGGATTAAGAAAGTGGCGGTGACGGTGAATCCGGGTGTGGAACTGGCTCTCCAGATAGAAAAGGCAGGATTTGATGTACTGCAGGTGCATGGAACACTTTTGGAGGAGGTCAAAGAGGCTGTTCATCTCCCAATCTGGCAGGCGGTGAATTTTTCCGGGATAGAAGAACTTGAGGAAATCAAGAGACAATGGGAAAAAGCCCCCTTTTGGGACAGCGGAAAGATTTCTGCAATCCTGGCAGATGCGAAAGAATACGGCAGCGGGAAAACCTTCGGATGGGAAGATTTTTCAGAAACAGGAAAAAGCGGAGAACAAAAGCGGCTGTTTGCGGACTTCCGGGAAAGCTTGCGGAAACGGCGGATTGACTTTATACTGGCGGGAGGCCTGACGCCGGAAAATGTAGAGAAGGGAATCCGTATTTTTTCTCCGGATATCGTAGACGTCAGTTCCGGCGTAGAGCGCACAGGGACAGAGCGGGAAGCTGGGAGAGGGAAAGACAGGGAAAAAATCAGGCGGTTTGTGCAAAATGCCAGACAAGGATGTAACAGGACAGATAGAAAGGAAGAACCATCATGAACCAGAAAGCGTATTATGGAAACTTTGGCGGACAGTATGTGTCCGAATCTTTGATGAATGTCTTAGCGGAAGTGGATGCGGCATTTGAGGAGGCAATCCATGACGAAGCATTTCTCAAACAGTATCACTACTACCTGAGGCAGTATGTGGGCAGAGAAACGCCCCTTTACTTTGCGGAGCGTTTAAGCGGAAAGTATGGGACGAAGATTTATCTGAAGAGGGAGGATTTAAACCATACCGGGGCACATAAGATTAATAATGTGTTGGGGCAGATTTTACTGGCAAAACGCATGGGGAAAAAGAAAGTGATTGCGGAGACCGGCGCGGGGCAGCACGGGGTTGCCACTGCCACGGGAGCGGCGCTTTTTGATATGGAATGCACCGTTTATATGGGCGAGGAGGACATCAAACGCCAGGCGTTGAATGTGATGCGCATGGAAATGCTGGGGGCAAAAGTCGTCAGCGTCCGTTCCGGGAGCAATACCTTAAAGGACGCCACCAACGAGGCGATCCGCACCTGGGCCAAGACAGCGGAGGATACGTTTTATATCATCGGTTCTGCCGTAGGCCCCTATCCCTATCCGAAAATGGTGAAGGAATTTCAAAGCTGCATCAGCCGCGAGGCGAAAAAACAAATCTTAGAGGCAGAGGGGAAATTGCCGGAGGCGGTCATCGCCTGCGTGGGAGGCGGATCAAACGCCATTGGTATGTTTGCGGACTTTCTTGGGGAAACAGAAGTAAGCCTCATTGGCGTGGAAGCCGCCGGGAAGGGCATAGAAACAGGTGAACACGCCTCCGCCATGGCGCTTGGGGCGCCGGGCGTGCTCCACGGAATGCGCTCGTACCTTCTTCAGGATGAGGACGGCAACGTGCAGCTTGCCCATTCTATTTCCGCAGGGCTGGATTATCCGGGAGTGGGACCGGAACATGCGTACCTTAGGGACAGCGGAAGAGCGCAGTATGTGGCGGTGACGGATGCCCAGGCGATGGACGCCCTGATGGAACTTTGCAAGTTAGAGGGCATTATCCCGGCAATTGAGAGCGCCCATGCCATAGCATACGCCCTCCAATACGCAAAGGACCTTGCGGCGAGGGAGGGAGCAGAGGCGGCAAAGGAGAAAAGCATGATTGTCTGTCTGTCCGGCAGGGGCGATAAAGATGTGAATACCATTGCGGATTACTTGGCGGGAAAAGGGTATCTCAACTAAGGAAGCCAGATAACAAAATGTGCCGTAAGGCATAGACAGGAGGAAAACATGAACCGTATCGAAGCAAAAATGCAGCAATTACAGCAGGCGGGGGAAAAAGCCTTTATCACATATATCACAGCGGGGCTGCCGGATTTAGAGGGGACAAAGGAACTTTTAAAAGCCCAGGAACGCGCCGGGTGCGACGCGGTGGAGCTGGGAATCCCGTTTTCCGATCCGGCTGCAGACGGGCCGGTGATCCAGAACGCTTCCTACCGCGCCATCTGTAACGGCATCAACCTGAAAAACGTATTTTCCGCCGTGGAGGAAGTCCGTCGGGAGGGACTGACGCTTCCCATCATTTTTATGATGTACTATAACACGGTGCTGCACTATGGCGTGGAAGCCTTTGTGAAAAAATGCCGGGAGACCGGGGTTGACGGATTGATTATTCCGGATCTGCCCTTAGAAGAACAGGAGGAACTGCAGAGTTGTCTGGCTGATTCGGAGGATACGATTCTCATACAGTTGGTATCGCCGGTATCGGGGGAGCGCATCCCTAAGATTTTAGACAGGGCAAGAGGGTTTGTGTACTGCGTATCCTCTATGGGTGTCACCGGCCAGGGGGCGGACTTCCACAAGGAAGTGATGACCTATCTGGCCAGAGTGAAAGAACTGTCGAAAATTCCTGTGATGATGGGGTTTGGCATCCGGACGGCGGAAGATGTAAGGCCTATGAAAGATGTGATTGACGGCGCCATTGTGGGAAGTCATTTTATTCAGCTGATGGAAGAACACGACTACAGCATAGAGGCGGCGGAAACGTATTGCAGAACCTTCAAAAAAGAACTGAACGAACTGTAAGAACATACCGCAAAGAATAGCTATTCCAGAACAGAATCAGGAGGAAACGTGATGAAAGAATATATTGCAAAGGCAGTGGAAGGAAAGAATTTAACCGAAGAAGAAGCCAGGGGCGCGATGAGAATCATGCTGGAGGGAGAGGCGACACAAGCGCAGATTGCAGCCTTTCTGACGGCGCTGCGCATGAAAGGGGAGACGCTGGATGAATTGGTGGGCCTCGCATCCGTGCTTCGGGACAAAGCGGATACGATTTCCCCGGATGTGGAGCGTTATGTGGATTTGGTGGGCACGGGAGGAGACAGCACCTATACCTTTAACATATCCACAACAGCCGCCTTTGTAGTGGCGGCGGCAGGGCTTCCGGTGGCAAAGCACGGCAACCGTTCCATCTCCTCAAAATCAGGAGCGGGGGATGTGTTAGAGGCGCTGGGGGTGAATATTATGGCGGAGCCTGCTCTGGTGGAGCAATGTGTGGAGAAAGCAGGCATTGGGTTTATGTTTGCGCAGCTCTTTAACAAATCCATGAAATATGTGGGCCAGGCAAGAGCGGAAATGGGAATCCGGACAGTCTTTAATATTTTAGGGCCTCTGGCGAATCCATCCCGGGCAAAACATATGATGGTGGGAGTATACAGTCCCAAACTGACGGAAAAGATCGCTTCCGCCATGAGCCGCCTCGGGGTAGAGAGAGCCCTTGTGGTGAGCGGCTGCGATAACATGGACGAAATTACCTTATCCGGAGCCACCACGGTATCGGAAATAAAAGAGGGAAAAGTAGAGACGTATGAGATTACGCCGG
>CANQUZ010000173.1 GCA_947627165.1 uncultured Roseburia sp. | reverse complement strand
TAGCAAAGGTGATGCGCCGGGAGTTAAAGAAACGGGGAGTCAAACATTTAAAAGTCGTTTATTCCAAAGAAATGCCCCTCACCCCGTTAGAGGACATGGCAATCAGCTGCCGGGAGCACTGTATCTGTCCCCCTGGGGCGGAACGGAAGTGTACGCAGCGGAGGGCCATTCCCGGTTCCGTTGCGTTTGTGCCGTCGGTGGCAGGGCTGATTATCGCCGGGGAAGTGGTCAAAGATCTGACTGCGGATGCGGCAGGGAAAGGAAATGGTTCATGAGCGGAAGAATTACGGTAGAAGAATTAGAAAAGAAGCGTCCGGAAGAACTGCAGATCATAGACATCCGCAAAGCGGAGGATTTTGCCAGAGGCGCCATAGAGGGTGCCCTGCACATTCCTTTCGAGGGCCTTAAGGGAGGTCGCATGGAGGAGTTAGACGCCCAAAAGGAAATCTGCGTTTACTGCCAGGTGGGCGAAACCAGCCGGGAGGCGGCAGAATTTTTAGAGGAGAACGGCTTTTCGGCAGTGGATTTAGAGGGGGGATACCGCTCCTATCTGCGCCGCCGCTTGTCCCAGATGACGGCGTCGGCGGACCGTCAGAGAGAATGCTGCGAAAAAATCGAGAAAAGCCTGATGAAACGTTTCCGGAAAAGCATCTGGAGCCGTTTTACCAAAGGGCTGAACGATTATGAAATGATACAGGATGGGGATAAGATTGCGGTGTGCATCTCCGGCGGCAAGGATTCGATGCTGCTTGCCAAGCTGTTTCAGGAATTGTACCGCCACGGGAAGCGCAACTTTGAATTGGAATTTCTCTGTATGAATCCGGGATACAATGCGGAAAACTGGAAAATCATACAGGAAAATGCAAAACTTTTAGAGATCCCGCTGACCGTGTTCGAGACGGACATTTTTGATTCTGTGGCGGAGGTGGAGAAAAATCCCTGTTATCTTTGCGCGAGGATGCGCAGAGGGCATCTTTACTCCAAGGCTCAGGAATTAGGATGCAATAAAATTGCGCTGGGCCACCATTTTGATGATGTGATTGAAACCACTTTGATGGGGATGCTCTACAGCGGAAAAATCGAGACTATGATGCCAAAGCTCCACAGCCAGAATTTTGCAGGCATGGAATTGATCCGCCCGCTGTATTTAGTCAAAGAGGAGGACATTAAGGCATGGCGGGACAGCAATGGACTGCAGTTTATCCAGTGCGCCTGCCGGTTTACGGAACATTGCGCCAGCTGCGGCGGAGAGAGAGGCTCGAAGCGGGAAGAGATGAAGGAGCTGGTGGCGCAGTTTCGGGGGATAAGCGAGTTTATCGACAAAAATATTTTTAACAGTGTGCACCATGTGAATTTGGATACGGTCATTGGTTATAAAAAAGACGGGGTTCATCATAGTTTTTTAGAAGAATATGACCGGAAAAAAACATCTTGACAATTATACCATATCATATTATAGTAATCCTATTGAAAAAGTAGGAATACAAACCGGGGAATGGAGGAAGTTATGGATTTTGGATTTATCAGGGAAAGTATTCCGCTGTATGTGGATGCGGCGCTGCTGACTGCCCGCATCGCGCTGATTGGAATATTGCTTTCCGGCATGATAGGATTTATTTGTTGTATCATTCGGGTGATGCGTATTCCGGTATTAAGGCAGGCGGCCGCTGCGTACATTGAATTGTCCAGGAACACGCCGCTGCTAGTACAGCTGTTTTTTCTTTATTTTGGCCTGCCGCGCGTGGGCATTGTATTGAGTTCTGAGGCCTGCGCCGTCATCGGCCTTGCTTTTCTGGGAGGAAGCTACATGGCGGAAGCGTTCCGCTCCGGGATGGACGCGGTGTCAAAGGTTCAGATAGAATCCGGGCTAAGCCTGGGAATGAAGCCGATGCAGGTGTTTTTCCACATCATGCTGCCTCAGGCGGTGACGACTTCCATCCCGGTGTTTTGTGCCAACATCATTTTTTTGATCAAAGAAACGTCAGTCTTTTCAGCGGTGGCGTTGGCGGATTTGGTATTTGTGGCAAAGGATTTGATTGGAATTTCCTATCGGACGGATGAAGCGCTTCTGATGCTCGTGATTGCTTATCTGATCCTGCTTCTTCCGATTTCCATCATCTGTTCGCTGATAGAAAGGAGGGTGCGCTATGCAGAGTTTGGGAATGCAGGTGTTGTTTCAGGGCACTAATTTTTTGCGGCTGCTGCAGGGCTTGTGGGTGTCCCTGAAAATTGCGGTCATTTCCATGGCGTTGTCCATCCTGCTTGGCATCTTTCTTGGCATTATCATGAACAGCAAGAAGAAATGGGTTAAGGCGCTCTGTCGCATCTATTTAGAGATCGTAAGGATCATGCCCCAGCTGGTGCTGCTGTTTCTGGTGTACTTTGGCGCGTCCAAGCATTTGGGCATGAATCTTTCCGGTGAGCTGTCTGCCGTGATCGTATTTACGTTTTGGGGGACGGCGGAGATGGGAGATTTGGTGCGGAGCGCTCTGATTTCCATCCCGAAGCATCAGTATGAATCGGGGTATGCCCTGGGCATGACGGAGCGGCAGGTGTTTTTGCGCATTATCATTCCGCAGACCATAAGGCGTCTGATTCCCTCTATTATGAACCTTTTGACCAGGATGATTAAGACCACCTCGCTGGTCGTTCTGATTGGCGTGGTGGAGGTGGTAAAAGTAGGGAAACAAATCATTGACGCTTCAAGATTTACAACTCCTTCGGCGGCTTTTTGGGTGTACGGCATGATATTTTTCTTATATTTTGCAGTCTGCTTCCCTTTTTCAAAGGCGGCCGCAATCTTAGAGAGAAAGTTGAGGGATTAAACATTGAAAGAGAGCAGTATCTTACAGATCAACCATTTAAAAAAGTCCTATGAAGACGGCCTGGCTGTCTTAAAAGACGTATCGTTTTCCATGGAAAAAGGAGAAGTTGTGGTCATCGTAGGGCCTTCCGGATGTGGGAAAAGCACCTTTTTAAGATGCTTAAACCTGCTGGAGTCGGTTGATTCGGGAGAAATTTTATTAAATGGAAAAGACATTTTAAAAGACCGGAAAGAAGCCTATGCAGTGCGGCAGAAAATCGGGATGGTGTTTCAGAGTTACGAATTGTTTCCCCACATGACCATTTTGGAAAACGTCGTGTTAGCGCCCTGCCTGGTGCAAAAAAGGGAAAAAGCCCAGGCGGTCCTGGAGGCGGAGAAACTGTTAGAGAGAGTGGGGCTGCTGGAAAAAAGAGACGCCTACCCAAGACAATTATCCGGCGGGCAGAAGCAGCGCGCTGCCATCGTGCGGTCCTTGATTATGCACCCGGAATTATTGCTGTTAGATGAGATTACGGCGGCGTTAGACCCGGAGATGGTGCGGGAAGTCTTACAGGTAGTGTTAGAGCTGGCAAGGGACGGCATGACCATGCTGATTGTTACCCATGAGATGGAATTTGCCAGGGCGGTCGCCGACAGGGTCATTTTTATGGATGGCGGGTGCATTGTAGAGGAAAACGCGCCGGAGGAATTTTTCCAATATCCAAAAAGTGAGCGGGCAAAGCAGTTTCTAAATACGTTTCATTATGAAGCGTTAGAAATATAAAGAAAAGGAACGTATGACGTTCCCGGAATGGAGGAATTATTATGAAAAAAAGGTTACTATCGGTATTGACAGCAGGATTTTTGGCAATGGGACTGTTAGCGGGCTGCGGAGGCAGTGAAGCGGCGTCCGGCGACGGCGCGGCCGCTGAGGCGAGGACCTTAGAGGAAATCAAGGAGGACGGCACCATTAAAATCGGCGTGTTCAGTGACAAGAATCCTTTTGGATACGTGGATGAAAACGGCGAGGTGCAGGGATATGACGTGTATTTTGCAAAACGGATCGCCAGGGATTTATTAGGAAGCGAAGATGCGGTGGAATTTGTCTATGTGGAGGCGGCAAGCCGGGTAGAGTACTTACAGTCCGCAAAAGTGGATGTTATTTTGGCAAACTTTACGGTAACGGAAGACCGCGCAGAGAAAGTAGATTTTGCCCTGCCCTATATGAAGGTGGCATTAGGCATCGTATCTCCGGAGGATGCGCTGATTACAGATGCAGGGCAGCTTAACGGAAAGACCCTTATCGTAGTAAAAGGAACGACGGCGGAGACTTATTTCACCGAGAATTATCCGGAAGTCAAATTATTAAAATTTGATGAGTACCAGGAAGCTTACGGCGCGTTAGCGGACGGAAGAGGAGATGCTTTCTCTACGGATAACACGGAAGTGCTGGCGTGGGCAAAACAGAATCCGGGCTTTGCAGTGGGAGTGGATGCTCTCGGCAATACGGATACCATCGCGCCTGCGGTACAGAAAGGCAATACAGAGCTTCTCAACTGGATCAACGAGGAAATCGAAAGCCTTGCGGGAGAACAATTCTTCCATGCAGATTTTGAGGAAACCTTAAAGCCGGTGTATGGGGACGATGTGGATCCGGAAAGCCTTGTGGTAGAGGGCGGAAAACTGTAAAAGCAGATAACAAAATAAAAAGAATAAAAACAATAAAAACAATAAAAACAATAAAAAACGCTGTGCAAAGGGATTCCGGACGCATGGCGTTTTTTGTCGTGGTTATTTTGCAGTAGCTGCCGCAAATATTGAGAAAAAATAAACGAACTATGATCTTTGTCTAAAATATTTGGGAACAAGTGGAAATAGGGGAAAAAATAACGTATACTACAGATGTGAATGAATTTGAAACTGATTGGCACAAAAGATGGGGAATAGAAAAGCGGGGAGAATCCCAGAGGAGTCAGACATGAAACAAACGTAACAGTTCAGCCCACGCCATTCGCAATCCCGCACTACGTGCTTCAAAGCTTACTATCGTAACCGGATTGCTTATGAACGGGCGTTCTGCTCATAAGCAGTCTCGTATGCTCATTCATGCAAGCATGATTCGCCTACGAGACTGCTTAT
>CANQUZ010000172.1 GCA_947627165.1 uncultured Roseburia sp. | reverse complement strand
CGGAAAAGGCTGCTCTGAATATGTCGCTCATGCCATTCAACATTATTATGGGGCATAACAAGGCGAAATAACAACAAATTATTTACAGTGGGAGGCGGAATCAGTATTTCTCCCGCCGCCCATTGTTTTTGGATCATTATTGTCAAGAATATATCAATGTTCCCCATGTGTGAGGAGGTTCTGCTAATGAAAATGCGTACAGAATATACCTGTCCTTTAGAACTTGTGCATGACATGATAAAGGGAAAATGGAAGCCGATTATATTATGGCGGCTGCGTTTGGGGGTTGCTTCTCTTGCAAAACTGGAAAGAGATATAGACGGAATTACACAAAAAATGCTGTTGAAGCATTTGAAAGAACTGATTGACTACGGCTTTGTTGAAAAGAAATCTTTTGAGGGCTATCCTCTTCATGTTGAGTATTCATTGACAGAATGAAAATGTGGTAGGAAAATGAGCGTGAATGTGATATAATATCGGTGTAGTAATCGGGGTTTGAGGGAGGTATGATGAAAATGAATGACAGTAGTGGTGAACTGGAAAAAATTATAGATGACTTAAGAAGCGATAGTGCAATAAAAAATAAAAAAGGAATTGCCTTTATAAGTGCATCTGTTTTTGTATGGGCAATTATTTTGATTATAAATTTACTGGGGGTTAAGCCCATTATATACATGGTTTGGCGTGGCAGCACTAATGCCGATTGCTGTGATCATTACAAGGCTGTTAGGGATAAAACTGAACAATAATGAAAATCCATTAAATAAAGTGGGCTTTTTATTTACGTTAAATGAAGGGTTATATATTTTAATTGCTTGTTATGTATATTCCATAGTTCCAGATAAACTGATTATGATATTGGCAATGATCTTTGGGGCACATTTATTACCATTTGGTTGGTTATACAGATCAAAAATGTATGTGTTTTCGTCTGTATTTTTACCAATTGTATCTCTGGTTTTGGGAATATTGTATGCGCCGTGGATCGTTGCATTATTTATGATGGTTTATGAAATTTTATTTACAGTAGTTTTATGTATTGAAAATAAACAGTTATTAAAATTTTGAATTTTCACAAAGGTGAATTTTGGAAAGAACCATAAACAAGTGACGCATAATAATTCCATTTTGTTAAAATAGCAATTACCACATCACAATTAAACAGAAACACATCATTAGAGCGTATAGAGTAAAATCTATGCGCTTTTGTGTTATAGACAGTTACAGCGTCAGCGCAGAAAGGAGATAAGACTAAAATTTTAACTCGTTAAAATTGCAGAGATTGAAACGAATACGGGCATTCTGTCAAGCGGCATTTTCCATAAATCAGAGATGCCGCTTTTCAGTTGACTAAAAATCAGAGTTGAGAGAAAGGAAAGAGGACAATGATTGAGAACAGGAACACCCTTGACAAAGGCTTGGAGAGCGCACTGAAAGCATTGGAACAGGCAAAACAGCGTGTGGCTAATGAGAAGAAAAAGCAGAACGAGAAAAAAAGGAAAGCCGAGAACCACTACAAATGTGCGGAGCAGCTAAGCACGAATTTCTTTATCGTCACACGCAGCTAGGGGCATTCGGCAGTGGATAAAGCGTCCTGCATCAGCAGGAGCGTCCTCGTCAGCGAGTTTGACGGGCAGACCTACCGCCCGAAATACCATGAGGATTTCGTCCAAAGCGAAATCAATCTCCCGCCCAAAGAATATGCAGACCGAGCCACCTTATGGAACGCTGTTGAACTGTCAGAGAAAAGACAGGACGCACAGCTTGCGAGAATGCTGAAAGCGTCACTCCCTAACGAATGGAGTTATGAGCTTGCGGAGGAAGGTGTGAGGGACTATGTGCAACGCTCCTCTGGTGCGTTTGGAACTATTGTTTCAAAGGGTATGTGCGTCGATTGGGCGATCAAATGCTGCTTTCAGAGGGGGAGAGGATAACCCCGGAAGAGTGGAGGACGGAACGGGAGCGGCTTGAAAAGGAAATGCCGGCACTTCTCATAAGGGCATATTTTCTAACATTGCGTGGATTATAATGGGATTGCTTTTCATTTTAAATCCTGTTTATCCTGCGCACCTTGACAGCAAAAAAAGCAAATTATGTGTGCGAATTGTAGGGATAATTTGCATTGCAGTTGGATTCCTTACACGTTTTATCGTTTAACTCGGAATCTGTGGAAGAAATCAATAGAAATGAAAAATACGAATATAAAGTTGGAGGATAGCCAATGATCTACACTAAAATAATGATTATTGTAGCTTCTGCGCTCACAGTGTTCTTTAGTTATGACGAGTATAAACAAGGAAGATAGAGTGCCTTCAGCAGTGCCGTATCGCTGGGAAATACGCTGCGCTGGTGGTTTGGTTTCCGATAAGCGGCGTTCAGGATCTCAATTTTTCACTCCATTTTTCTGTGACGCGTTCCATTTGATATGTATTAAAATACCACATCGCAAGGAGTTCTCTTTTGCTGAAAGTTCATATTGTTATATGAGTTTACTTCAAAATACATAGTTTCTCCCAAATATCCTGCATTTAATTCTGTTAAACGTCCATTTGCCCAATTATTAGTACTTCGCTTGTCAAACCAATGCAGCCATTCGCAGTCATTTTCGTAGATTACGCCAAAATAATATTGACAGTCATAATTTAAGCTGAGAGCGTATTCTCTCAATTTTGGCATATCAGTTTTGATGTAATCGGAAGTTGACATGGCATTTCCACCGTCATATTTTAATTCGATAATAGCAGCTATGTCAGTCATTCTTTCGGACAGCCATGTTGTTTCTAATGTCATGTCCATTTCAACAACCACTAAATCTGCAAAAAATTTTAACTCTTTAAAATAAAATTCGGGATAAATATATAACTGATTTTCTTGTAATAGGGGATTCAATTCATTTTGTAAATGATGATATAAACTGCATTGAAGGCTTGCTTCTTTTATTAGAAAGCCATTACCATAATCGGTGCAAATATTATGAAGCCAAATATTCTTTATTGCTTTATCAATTTCTTTTCGGATATTTTTTTTAATCATAGTGTACTTTCTATACTTTCTTATTTATTTTGCACAAATGATGCAAATGCACAGAGGCCTAAATTCTTTCTTGTCATTGCCAGAGAGCACTCCTGTAATCCGGCACCAATTGAATCTTGGCGGACGTACACTGTTACAGTGTGCTTTATTGTTCTTTACGCTGCCTGTGGTCGGATGATATCTTTTCTGAACCGTTCTTCATCAAAGTCACATCCTGTCGGTAAAAATCACGAAAAATACTCTGATAGCCTTGCAGGCAACCGCTGTCTTACTTTGCATTCCTCCCAATGGTCTCCTTTCACGATGCCTGTAATACAGGAACACATCCTGAAATGCCGGATTCCAGTTTTTTCAATAAAACTGGCGGCAGAATCTGTTCAAAGGTTCTGCCGCCTTACCCTGTTTCCCGCCTGAAAGAAATGCTTAAATGCCTATTTCACGGCAAGTTCTTCGTCGATCCTTTCCAATAAAGAATGCCTTTCCTCATCAGGTATCGCCAGAGCGTTGAATGCTTCTTCCGCGCTCAGTTTTAACGATTTCATCAAATTTAATACATCATGTAACCTTGTTTCTAACCGCGTTTTCTGCGTTGCCTGCTCATAAGCCTGTTCCCGGATCCCTTCGCCCAAGTTACACATAATGTTCGCCTCCTCACTCATCGCCGATGTCATCGGAATATCAAAATCCTTCTCCAGTATCGCCTTTTTTGCATCGGGCTTTGTCTCCGGCGATAACAAAACGTCCAATAACCGCAGGATCGGTCTGTCCGTAGTCTCCGCACTGCCAAGCCCTATCATAAGCACCGTCATCAGATCGTAATTGGATTCCCGCTCCTTCACATACCCCACAATCTGTTCTTCGGTAATTCTATATCTTGTCATAGTATTCGCTTTTTCTTTGCCTACATTCATTTGAATCCAGATGGAATAAACCTTGCGAATCTTTTCATAGTGGCTATTCATAAAAACCGTGTTTTTCTGTGCCGAGATCATGCGGCTTCCGTAGTAGATTGCCCGTTTAATAAGAGGGTAGGATGTCTTGTCGCTTTTCTGCGCCTCTATATTGATGATGAGTTGTACCGGGTCTTTCGTGCCCGGCACAACAGCCACGAAACGGATGTCATAATACACCCTGCCTTCCCTGACGGAATTGTCCTCCGTGTTTGCGCCTGCAATCTTTCCATCAACCGTTTCATCAGCATATCCGCCAATTTCTGTTCCGTCCGGTTCATCCTGATCCACGGCGGCGACGGATATGTTCGGATCGTCAACGATGCAGTCTTTTATGATTTGTTTCACGGAATACGGCTTAAACTCGTCCACGCACTCTTTTAAGATCCATGCGAGGATGATTTTCTCGGATAGAAGCCGCTTTACACAAGCGTCGTACTGCGCTTCCTGCCATGTGGTATCAATGGTCTGTGCGATCATGCTCTGTATTGCCATATGCACTTCCTTTCTTATTCTCTCCACTAACATCATACCGCAAAAAGTGCTGCCTTACAATGATGTTTTTGAAAATGCCCCAAAAGCCACTTCCCTCGAATCTCTCCCCATCAAAGCAAAAAAGTCAGGCTCGTTCCACATCAGTCTGCGTCCAAACAACAATGCCAGACTGAAAATAACGCAGAGATATCTCTGCATTATAAAAAGGCGGACGCAATACCTCTCCTCATCAACGCTGCGCCACGGCACAACAGAAAAAGCGGCAGAGCCGTATGACTTCGTCACCTTCCAACCGCAGCCGGTTCAGACCTTTTCACAGACACAAAAATAGTGGGAAACCCGATAAACTCAAGGTTTCCCACTAAAATGAAGAAAGCGGGTGATGGGAATCGAACCCACGTATCCAGCTTGGAAGGCTGGTGTTCTACCATTGAACTACACCCGCGGAGTGCCCAGTTCCGGAATCGAACCAGAGACACGAGGATTTTCAGTCCTCTGCTCTACCAACTGAGCTAACTGGGCAA
>CANQUZ010000171.1 GCA_947627165.1 uncultured Roseburia sp. | reverse complement strand
AAGGGTATGCGGATCGTCCAGGGAAACTTCCATGGCGTCCACAAAAGGCACATCCCCCATGTCCAAAAAACGGTATTTCAAATCCACATACAGGGAATTCCAGGAATATTCGTCGTCCAATACCATACTCTGTATCTGCTTTGCGGAATATACTTCATTCCCCTCCACGATGACGTTCTCTACCGTAAACACATTCATCACCACAAACGCCCCTATTGCAATCAGCAGCAGCAATGCAAAAATTACTATTAAGATTATGTTTCTGCGTCTTCTCCTGTGCTTTTTTCTGCGTTTTTGTTCTCTCATCATAATCAGGTAACCTCAAATTTAATTCCCCGGGACACGGCAAGCGCCAACCCCATCTCTGCAAGCAGAATGGAGATGGAAGTTCCTCCGTAACTGATAAAAGGGAGGGAAACTCCCGTATTGGGTATGGTATTCGTCACGACTGCAATATTTAACAGCACCTGAATCGAAATATGCGCCAGAATGCCCACCACAATCAACGCCCCGTATAAATCCGCCGCATTATTGGCAATCACTACCAACCGCCAGATAATCAACAGATATAGCAGGATTAGGGAAACTGCCCCAAACAATCCTAACTCCTCACAGATGACGGAAAAAATCATATCATTCTGCGCTTCGGGAATAAATCCCAACTTCTGCATACTCTCCCCTAAGCCTTTTCCAAAAAGACCGCCGGAACCAATGGCGTAAAGCCCCTGCATTGTCTGATAGCCTTTCTCATGCTCCTCCGGATGAAGCCAGATGGCGATACGATCCGCACGATAAGGCTCCAGGGCAATGAAGACAACGCCCACCACAGCTACTGCCAACGCCATCAGAATAAAATGGGAATATTTGGGGCTTGACACAAACAGCATACAGACAGCAATTCCCAGGATGATAATCGCTGTGCTCAGGTTATTATATGCGACTACGCCTACAATCGGCATCACAATCACCATGATTTTTACAAGGCTTTTAAATTCCCCCATTCTTTTGGGCGTTTTATAAATCACGGCGGCAAGAAAAACAATGACGCCGATTTTTGCCAGCTCAGAGGGCTGAAATTGTATGGGTCCAATCCTAAGCCACCGGGACTGCCCCTTTGCTTCTGTTCCCACAAAAATAACCATCGTGCAGAGCCCTAAAGCGCCTAAATAGGCAAGGGAGGAAAAACGCATCCAAATCTGATAGGGAATGCGGGACACTACAATCATTGCCGCTAATCCCAGGAGGCTTGCATAAGTTTGCCGCCGCAGATAATACGCGGCATCGTCAAACCTGGTGGAACCGTAATAGGAACTGGTGCTATAGAGCATAATCAGCCCAAAACAAAGCAAAAAAATAATCAGAAATAACAAGCTGTAATCAAAATATCGAATTGTCTTTTCTCTTTTTCTTTTTTGGGGTTTCTTCGCCACGTTACAACCTCATTTCCCGGATATGTCTCATTCCTGTAATCCTCTGACGCATTCTTGGAAGACGCGCCCCCGCTCTTCATAATCCCGAAACATTCCCCAGCTTGCGCAGGCAGGGGACAGCAGCACCGCCTCTCCGCTTTTGGCGTTCCGGTAACACAGGTCTACGGCTTCCTCTAAACTGTCGCAGAGCTCCACATCCAAAAAGCCATGGCGTCTTGCACATTCCGCAATCTTTTCCCTCGTCTGCCCAATGAGGACTAATTTCCGCACTTTGCCGCCAAAGCTTAAAATCCACTCATCATAGTCCGATTGCTTGTCATATCCGCCGCCAATCAGATAGGTGGGCCGGTTCATGGCACAAATCCCCTTGATTGCGGCATCCGGATTCGTTCCCTTAGAGTCATTATAATAGCGGACGCCCCGGATCTCCGCTACGTATTCAATCCGATGCTCCACCGCCTGGAACGCCCGTAACGCCTCCCGGATTTTTTCCATCGGCGCTCCCATGGAAAGGGCTATGCCGACAGCCGCCATGGCGTTTTCATAATTATGGGTTCCGAGAATGTTTAATTCCTCCACGTCAAGGACTTTTTCGGTTTTCCCGTCCATGGCATAATAGATGGCCTCCCCCTCTAAATACAGTCCCTGGTCTAATTTTCGGACGCTGCTGAAAAACAGGGGACGGCAGTTTAACGTTCCTCCAAACTCCCGCAGCGCTGCATCTTCGTAATTTAATACGCAGACATCCTCCGCCGTCTGATTCATGGCAATGCGCTCTTTTGTCCGGATGTAACACTCCATCGTGTGATGGCGGTTCAAATGATCCGGATGGAACTTGTGCGTTGTCTCTAACTGAAAGCTGCTGATTTCCGCCACAGTAACCGTCTCCTCTGTCGTATCGGCAGCAACGGAAGTATAGGGAATGCCAATATTCCCCACAACTTTCACATCTGAAAAACAGTTTGCCAAAATCTCTCCGGTAAGCGCTGTGGTAGTCGTTTTTCCATTGGTGCCTGTAATCGCCGCTATCGGACCTTTGGCAAAATGATATGCCAGTTCAATTTCTCCCCAAATGGGAATCTTTTTTTGCCGTATCGCCTCCACTGCGGGAAGATCCGTCGGGATGCCAGGGCTTAATACCGCCAGATCCACTTGCTCTAAATCGGAATCCTGCAACTCGCCCAACAAAATCTCTGCATCAGAAAATACCGGCGCTTTTGCCCTCAGAGCAGCAACGTCCAACTCCCGGTTGCCATCAAATAATATGACTTCATTTTGTTTTTTCTTAAGCAATTCTGCGGCTGCGATACCGCTCTTTCCTGAGCCGGCCACTAACACTCTCTTTCCTGTCAATTCCATTCCGCTCCTCACACCTTTCCTGTCTCTCTTCTTTTTTCATCCATTCCGCCGCATATCTCCCAAGCCGCTTACATAGCCAGCAGCGCCAGCATACAGAGAATGGCTGTCGTAATGGAAAATACGGCCACTACCCTTGTCTCTGACCAACCGCCCAATTCAAAATGGTGATGGATTGGCGCCATGCGGAAAATGCGCTTTCCTCCGGTCTTTTTAAAATAAGCCACCTGGATGATTACGGACAGCACTTCTATAAAATAAATCAGGCCCACAATCAAAATGAACAACGGCATCTGCAGCATATACGCCGTGGAAACCACAAAGCCGCCCAATGCTAGGGAACCCGTATCTCCCATGAACACGCTTGCCGGATATACGTTAAATAAAAGAAATCCCAGCAACGCGCCCGCAGCCGCGCAGGTGATAGGGAAGATGCCCGCATTGCTGCCCACTGCCACCACTGAAAAAAACGTGGCTACCATAATGGTAACGCTGGAAGCGAGACCGTCTAACCCATCCGTAAAATTCGTACCGTTCACCGTCCCGATGACTGCAAGGAATAAGACCGGGACTGCCAGATAGCCGATATCTAAATATCTGCCTCCCGAAAACGGTATCAGCATGGTCAGGGGAACATTGGAGTAGCGTGTCATATAAACGGCAAAAACCACCGTGACCACCAGCTGCAACAGCATTTTCTGCCAGGGCAAAAGCCCGTCTGAACGCCGCAGCACTACTTTTAGATAATCGTCTAAAAACCCTATCACGCCAAACCCCACCGTCATAAATAAGATAGGGACGATTTTGGGATAATCTCCCACATACAGCAGGGAAGTCAGCACGATTGCCGCTAATATCATAATGCCTCCCATGGTGGGAGTCCCATTTTTTTTCAAATGGGATTCTAATTCTTTGCGCTCTGTCTGGCCTACTTTCAGTCTCCTCAAGAACGGAATCACAATCGGGCCTAAGACAGCGCTGATTGCAAATGCAATCATTACTGGGATTACAACTTCATATGCCATGATCAAACACCTCACGTACTTTCTCTAATTTCTCTAGTATACGTTATTTTTTATGATTTATCAAGGTAGGGCAAAATGTTTTCCATAATTTCTTTCACCATGGGAGCTGCAATCTGCCCTCCATAATAAGTCCCCTGGGGATTATTGATGATAAAGAGGACCAACACTTTCGGATCGTTTGCCGGGGCAAATCCAAGAAAGGAGGAAATATATTTATGGTCGCTCCTCGGAAGCGTCTGGGAAGTCGCCGTTTTTCCCCCGATGCGGAACCCCTCTATCTTTGCATTCTGTCCGCCTCCGTCCGAAACAACCCGTTCTAAGAGATAGCGGAGAGTTTCCGATGTTTTTTCACTGCAAATCCCCTCTGCCGTCCCATAATTCAGTTTTTCCACCAGCTTCCCCTCTTCGTCTTTTATCTCCACCCCAAAATGAGGCGTGATGCGCTTTCCCCCATTTATAATAGAAGAAACGGTCGTCACCAGCTGCATGGGGGTAATCTGAAAGGACTGCCCAAAGGACACCGTTGCCAGTTCCACCGGACCTACATTTTCTTTTTTGTGCATAATTGTCGCCGCCTCGCCTGGCAGATCCACATTGGTCTTTGAGGTCAGTCCAAACTGCTTAAAATATTTGTAAAAATGATCCACCCCCAGCCTTTCCCCCAGTTCGATAAAAACCGGGTTGCAGGAGTTCATCATGCCGGTCTCGAAGGTTTCCGCCCCGTGCCCGGCCACTTTTGCGCAGCGGATTTTTCGGTCCTCCACCGTCTTATACCCGGGGCAGAAAAACTGATCCTCCATGGATACGACGCCTTCCTCTAACGCCGCCGCGGCCGTGATAATCTTAAATGTGGAGCCTGGCTCATAGGTATCGCTGATACATTGGTTGCGCCACATTTGGTTTAACAGGGTTTGCTTTTCTTCCGCCGTCACCTCCCCGGCCAATTCATAATTTAGGGTAAACGGATCGTTCAGATGAAATTCGGGATAATTTACCATCGCCATCAGTTCCCCATTCTGGGGATTCATCACAATCACAGAAACATAATCCGCCTGTTTTTTCACATAGGCTTTCTCTGCGGTCTGCTGACAGTATTCCTGGATATTATGATCCATGGAGATATGGAGATTATACCCGTTGACCGGCTCTAACCGCGTCTCCCCGGCGTTTTCGATCTCAATGCCCCTGGCATCCGTCAAGGTTAAAATTTTTCCGTTCGTCCCCTGCAAATAGCTG
>CANQUZ010000170.1 GCA_947627165.1 uncultured Roseburia sp. | reverse complement strand
ACGGGGGTTTACGTCGTGGACGGCGCAAGCTATCGGTGGATGTATGCAGCGCCTAAAGAGGGGTACTGCTATGTGTATCCGAGCGATGAGGTTGCAGTGCTTGGCGTTGTTGACACCTATCAGGCAGCGTCGGATTTGCAGAAAGGATATGCGGTAAAAGACACAGATGAAAGCATCCTCTACTATCAGGTAAACGGCACTTATTATACGAGTGTTGGAATGGATGAGCTCTATGTCAATGACCAGGAGAAATATCTGGTATATGCCGAAAAATGGGATGAGATGTCCTTTGATAAGTACCGTGTGAATCTCTCATGGAACGAAATCACAGACGACACCGTGATTGTCAACAAGAATGGTCTGCCGTTGCACGTCGGCTATGAGCTGGAGATAAACGGCGCTACGAATGCGGCAGACTATTTGGACGGTTCCTTTGTGGATGAAAAAGACGGCTCTGTGCACAGAATGGTGACAGGCAACAGCAGTACAGTTCCCTATGTTGTGGTAGGGGCCGGTGAGACTGTCAGCGTGAGGGTGCGTGCAGTGTATTATCACAGTAATGACGTCATCTACGATGAGAACAATCCGGGACAAAACGTATATCAGACGGAAGATACGTTGTATGTTGCCGATATGTACGGTGAATGGTCTGACGCTTACACATACACAGGACAAAGCTTGAAATTTGTATCTCCTGTAACAGGTCTTTCCGTTGCGGCGTCTTCTGATGGGAAGATTGAGGTAAAATGGAAGCATAATGAGACGGCGAATAGTTACAGAGTAAATTATGTGCGAAGTGCTGTGCCGTTAAATATTACAGATGCTGCTTCCTTTTATCAATTCTATAATGGAAGAGGCACGTTGTACGATGCATATATTGCGGCAGGCGGAAAAAAAGAAGATTTTGCTGGAAGCGATACATGGGTACGGGAAGATTATGTTGAACTGCAGGCAGACAGAGAGAAGCCATACTATTACTTTGCCGTGGAAGTAGCCGGAGCGGAAGAGGGATACCTCACGGATGGCAAAGTTTCAGTAGTATCTGGGATAGCCAAGACTGCTGCAAACACGCCGGAGATTAAGAACTTCAAAGTGATTAAAACGGCAAACGGAAATGCGTCGGAATTGTCATGGACGCCGGTGGATGCAAATGTAGCGATTTATGTAATTGAGGGAACTAAGATCCCGACATATTATAATTATGCCGTTTTGGATGCGTATGGTTACTATACAGACAGTACAGGCAGCAAAAAGGAAGTGGATTTGTCCGACTATATGCCGGATGCCCTGCAGGGAGCAATCCAAAAATCGGTAGTAGCCAATGATCGTTACGTTGACGGCAGAGAGGGATCCTACCCATTATCTGGCTTTGACTTAAAGCCGGGCGTGAAGTATACTTTTGTCGCATTTACCTATGATGATGACGAAGCTGTGAATAAGGTGGAGAAAGCATCCATTGGAGCAGTGGATTATTCAGTGTATGCATACCAGGACGGCAATCGGACCATTACGAAAGTTCCCGTGAATCTGACTTACTACACGGCAACCGGAAAAGAGGCGAAAGCAACTTATACGGCGAAGATTACAAAACCGTCTGTGAGATACGCCACCACAAAGACAAGCGTCAAGCTGACCATGAGTGCGTCAAACTACACTGGATTTGAGATATATCGCCTCTCAGGCAAAAAATATCAAAAAATTGCGACTATCACAGAGAATACATATACCGACGCTGATTTGAAAGAGGATACGAAGTATTCTTATAAGGTGCGCGCATATTATTACGATGCGGACTCAAAGGCGAAGAGCTACAGTGAGTACAAAGCGATTTCCGTTACCACAAGCCAGACGAAAAACTTCACGGCGAAAGTGACAAAAGCTTCTAAGACAAGTGCAAAAGTGACCTGGACAAAGGTCAGCGGCGCGACAAAATATGAGATTTACCGTGCTTCCGGTACGGCGTCAGATCCGTCCGTCATCAGCAGACAGCTGACAAGCGGAAACTATGCGACTGCGCTTGCAAATGCAAAATATTCGCTGGTGAAGACGGTGAGCAAAGCCTCCACTGTAAGCTACACCGACAAGGGGTTAAAGGCCGGAGAAAATTACGATTACCTGGTAATTGCCCACTATACGAATGCGAAAAAAGATGCGATTATGATTTCTTCCGGCAGTGTTGCGATGGAACTTGAAAGCCCGCAAAACGTGACTGCAGTCAACAAAGGAAAGAAAGTCACTGTGAAATGGGATGCGGACAAGTTCGCTTCCAAATATGAACTCAGATGGAAAGTGACGGATAAATACGGCAGGGAGGCAAAGAACTGGAAAACAGCTTCCACGAAGTCCACAAGCAAGAGCATTACTATCGGTTCCGGTGAGTATCTGAGAGTTCAGGTGCGGGCATATGGCTCCAATAAGACTTACAGCAGCTGGTCAACGGCAGTTGCAACCAATTCTCTGGCGGTAGTGTCCAATATCAAAGCTGCAAATGTAGAGAAGACGGGTGCAGTTAAGATTACCTGGAAGAAAGTAAGCGGCGCAAAATATTATGTCGTAAGACGTTCTACCATTATGCCAATCTACAACGCAGATGACAAACGCTACATTGCGAACGGCAGCCTGATTGCAAAAGAGGCAAATGACGATAAGGGCTATGACAATGAAGTGTACTATCAGGAGTACCATGGCATAAGCGGCTCTCTGACGAAAACCACCGCATATGATTATGCGCAGCTTAAGAAAGGCGTGACCTACTATTATACTGTAACGGCATACGGTGAGAAAGGCTCTGAGATAGCAAGCTATACGACGAGTGGCGATAACCATCAGGTATTGGCATCCGGCAAACCGGCGTCCGTAGTCTATGGAGTAAAAGAGCAGATTACGTCCTTAAAGAACAGCAAGAAAGGTCAGGTTGCAGTGAAATTCGCGAAAGTAAGCGGCGCGAAAAAGTACTATGTATACCGTGCAACCAAGAAAAACGGCACCTATACGCTGTTAGGATCCACAACGAAGACTTCCTATACGGACAAGAAAGCTTCTAAGGGCAAGACCTACTACTACAAAGTTGTCGTAAAGGGAACGAATGACCTGAAAGCAGATTTCTCCATTGAGAGTGCTGTGAAGTCTGTTAAAGTAAAGAAGTAAAATTATTTTTCTGACAAACAAAATAACCAAAGGCAGCCTCCGGGCCGCTGCAGCGATTCGCTGCGCGGTTCGGAGGTTTTTCCATATAGGAAAAGAAAGTAGGAAATCAAAGAATAGATAAGAGGAAAAGTGGGCATATCAAAAGTGAGGGAGCTATGTCTGCGTTCACCGCCTTTTCATGGCGGGCAGAGCGGAAAGGTATAAGGGTGACAGAAAAGGGGAAGGCATGAATTTATTCGATATTATTGGTCCTGTCATGGTAGGGCCTTCCAGTTCCCATACAGCGGGAGCGGCGAAAATAGGCAGAATCGGCGGGGTGCTTCTGGGGGAGAAGATTTCCAGGGCGGAGATTTTTTTTCATGGATCCTTTTTGGCGACGGGAAAAGGACATGGGACGGACAAAGCCCTCGTGGCAGGACTTTTGGGCATGAGGCTAGATGATGAAAAGCTTCCGGAAAGCTTTGCCCTCGCAGAACAGCGGGGACTGGACTTTGCAATCAAAGGAATTGATTTGGGAGATGTGCATCCAAACTCCGTAAAACTGAACCTGACGGGAATCAATGGAAAAACGTTGGAAATGACAGCGTCGTCTGTCGGAGGAGGAAGTGTCCGGATTTATTCGCTGGACGGCATGGACGTCAGCTTCAGCGGGGATTATCCTACGTTGCTGATCCATAGCCTGGATGAGACGGGGCTTGTGAAAGAAGTCGCTTCCCTCTTGGCCCATAAGGCTGTTAATATCGCCGCCATGCAGCTAGGCCGCGCGAAGCGGGGCGGCAATGCCGTCATGGTCTTAGAGTGCGATCAGGAACTTCCGACAGAATTGCTTGCATGGTTAAGAAAGGTAGAGGGCATTCTAAACGTAACCTATCTAAGCCTGAAAGAGTAAGGAAAAATAGAAAAACAGAGGTTTCATATGTATCAATCATTAGAAGAATTATGTAAACTGGAAAAGGAACAGGGAAAACCCTTCTGGAAATTGGTGCAGGAGGATGACTGCAGGGAGCGGGGGGTTTCCGAGGAAGAGGCGTATGGGCAGATGCGGGGAATGTATGCGGCAATGAAGTCCGCAGACGACCGTTATGATGCGAACTTAAAGTCCGCCAGCGGCCTTACGGGAACCGAGGGAGGAAAACTGAAAAATGCCAGAAACGCCGGAATGCTGCTTTGCGGGGATTTTGTTGGCAAAGTAATGGAAAAAGCGTTAAAAACAAGTGAGTCCAATGCCTGTATGAAGCGAATCGTAGCGGCTCCGACGGCAGGCTCCTGCGGTGTCGTCCCGGCAGTCTTTTTGAGTATGCAGGAAGAAAAAGGATATCCGGAGAAAAAGATGGTGGAGGCGCTTTATGTGGCGGCGGGAATCGGGGGCGTCATTGCGAACCGTGCCTTTATAGCCGGGGCGGCTGGGGGATGCCAGGCAGAAATCGGATCTGCGTCCGCCATGGCGGCAGGAGGGGCAGTCTATTTACTGGGCGGCGATGCGGAGGGGATTGCGAACGCAACAGCCCTTGCACTGAAAAATCTGCTGGGTCTTGTATGCGATCCGGTGGCAGGCCTTGTGGAAGTGCCCTGCGTAAAACGGAATGTGTTAGGCGCAGTGAACGCGCTGACATCCGCAGACTTAACAATGGCGGGAATTTTCAGCAGGATTCCTCCGGATGAAGTCATCGACGCCATGAGGAATGTCGGATTAAAAATGTCCGAAGATTTGAAGGAAACAGGGATAGGCGGGCTGGCAGGCACGCCCACCGGAGAGAAAATCAAGAAAACAATAGGGAATTTCACTTAAAAAGTAACAGTTCAGCCCACGCCATTCGCAATCCCACACTACGGGCTTCAAAGATTGCTCATGAACGGGCGTTCTGCTCATAAGCAGTCTCGTATGCTCATTCATGCAAGCATGATTCGCCTACG
>CANQUZ010000169.1 GCA_947627165.1 uncultured Roseburia sp. | reverse complement strand
ATGCCTTGTGATAGAGGGGGATGCAGGCTTTTCGGTAGGAAACATACATTTCAACGGCGACGTCCATATTATGGGCGACGTTATGAACGATGTGGAAATCCATGCGGGAGGCAGCATCGAGATTGACGGCGTAGTAGAGGGCGCAAGGATTGTGGCGGGCAGAAACCTCATCGTGCGCCGGGGCATCCACGGAAAAGGCGTTGCCGTAGTGCAGGTAGGTGAGAACTTGACCTCAAAATTCATTGAGGCGGCAAAAGAGATAAAAGTAGGAAATGATATTTTAGTGGATTACATGGCAAATACCAACGCCTATGCCGGCGGCAAGATTTGCGCAGCAGGAAAAAAAGGACTCATCATGGGTGGCAGGATAGAGTCGGAAAATTATATCGAGGCTTATACTATCGGCCATAACAATGGCACAAAGACGCAGCTTTCTGTCCGCTCCGCAGATCCGAAGCACGACAGCGCAATCATCATACGGGATCGGGCGTTCCCCGGCACAAGCGTAGAGCTTCAGGGAAAAACCATCGATAACCTGGTCATGACCTCAGGCGAGCTCATCTATATGGATGGAGCCATCGAGACGAAAGAGCTGGGATTTTTGCGGAAGAAATTATTAGAAGAGCAGCGGGAAAATGCCAAAGGAGGAAAGTACCTCATCCTCCTGGTGGACGACGACCCCGTGTTATTAAAGACCGAGTATGCGTACCTTTGTGAGGATTATAAAGTGGTGGCGGTAAGTTCCGCCCATGATGCGCTGGTATTCTTAAAAAAGAAACAGCCGGATCTGATTTTGCTGGATTACCTTATGCCGAAGATGAACGGCGGGCAGCTTTTAGAAAAAATCAGAAACTCACCCGATCCGAAATGCGCGTCCACGCCGGTATTCTTCATCACAGGGGTGGCGGATAATAAGACCAGGGCGGAATGCTTAAGGCTTTATCCCCAGGGATATCTGATGAAGCCCATTGGAAAGAAAGAGCTTCTGGAAATCATAGGCGATTTTTTCTTAAATAACAAAGAGTAGCATCGGGGTGAGGATATGAAAGCTTATCTGGAGAAAAAGTGGCTGGTGCTGCTGGCGATTGCTTTTTCAATCCTTACGCTTGTCTTTTTACTGCAGGCGGGCAGCAGCGGAGAGAATTATTTATTTACTCAGTATGATGAGATTCTCTTTGAAGAGCCCTGGGATTACGTTTTTTCTGATGGGACTTCCGGAAAGACAACTCTCCCGGCAAATTTGCAGGCGGGGAAAGTGGATTCGATTGTCCTGACAAACCGATTGCCAAAAGTGCGGGAAGGCACGACATTTATTTATCGTTCGAGGCACGTTGATACGAGCGTTTATGTCAACGGGGAGCTGAGGTATGACCAGCTTACGCAGACTGCGGACGGAAGCAGGGTAAAAGATACCTGGTTCCCTCTGCCGGGGACGGTCTGGGTGGAGGTCCCCCTGTCGGAAGAAAATTCCGGGCAGGAAATCAGAATTGAGAGCACGGGATTTTCCCAGAAATATTTAAAGGGGCCTGGAACCGTCTATCTGGGGGAGCGCGGTACTTTTGTGCTGAAATTGCTCCAGGAGCGGATGGGGACGATCGTCAGGGCATTGCTGTTGCTGCTGTTAGCGATTGTGCTTTTCCTCCTATGGATCATTCTTGTCATCACTACCCGCACTACTTACCGGGATTGCCTTTGCTTGGCTCTTTTTACTTTTTCGCTGTCCCTGTGGGAATTTACGGAGACGAGATGTTTGCAGTTCGTGTTTCCCAACATGAGGATGATGGGGCTGATGGCCTATGAAATCCTGGCGTTAGCTCCGATTCCCATTGCCATGTATTATGGTTACCGGGAGAGGAAAAAGACGGTATTTCTTTCTAAGGTCGCAGTGGCAGTGGCGCTTTTCGTCTGGCTTTTGAATAATGCGCTCCATTTTCTCCATATCGCGGACATTTCCCAGACGCTGATTGTCACCCAGGTGATGGATGTGTTTGAAGTGCTGGTAATCGGTTATATGCAGATTAGCGACATTATCTATGAGGCGAAAGAGGAGCGGCGGGGCAATCGAACGAAATATTGGTGGCTGCCATTGGTCGGCATCGGTATCTTTGTGCCGATGATGCTGATAGAGCTTATGAGATATATGTTTATGCCCCGGGGATTTTCGGACGACGCCAGCCTGATGAGCTTTGGGGTAATCGCTTATATTATTTCCCTTTCCTTTGATTCTGTCATGAAACTGGTATCCGAGAATCAGCAGGTGACGGAGGCGAATCGGGCAAAGACACAGTTTCTTGCCAATATGAGCCATGAGATTCGCACGCCGTTAAATGCCGTGTTGGGATTTAATGAGATGATCCTGCGCGACGCAAAGGATGATACCATCCTGCAGTATGCGGCGAATATCAAAAGCGCCGGAGTCGCCCTGCGGGATACCGTAAACACCGTTCTGGACTTGTCAAAGATTGAGTCCGGAAAAATGGAAATGATAGAAGCGGAATATTCCACCGTCCAGCTGTTGGATAATGTGAGCAGCATGGTGATGGCGTTGGCGGAGAAAAAGGGGCTTTCGATTGTGCTTGAGATTGATGAGAAGCTTCCAAAGACCTTAAAAGGGGATGAAGTGCATATCCGCCAGATTTTGGTAAATCTTCTGACGAACGCTGTCAAATACACCGACCAGGGACAGGTGACCTTTAAGGTGCAGGTACTCCAGGAAATAAAAGAGACGAAAAGCTGCCAGATTTTATTTTCCGTCAAAGACACGGGCATCGGCATCCGGGAGGAAGACCAGGTGCGGATTTTTGAAAAATTTGAACGCCTGCATTATGAGGGGAACCGCACGATTGAGGGAACCGGGCTGGGGATGAGCATTGTGGTAAGGCTCCTCACCTCCATGCAGAGCAAAATAGAGCTGAAAAGCGTCTATGGGAAAGGGTCCGAGTTTTTCTTCGTACTCAGGCAGAAAATGGTTGGGGAAGAAAGGATCGGGGATTATGAGATAGGAAGGAGCACGCGCCTGCTCGCGCCGGAAAGAGAGTATTACATAGCGCCTTCGGCAAAAATCCTGATTGTAGATGACGTTCCTTTGAACCTGCAGGTGACCTGCGGCCTTCTGGCAGGGTTAAAGATGCAGATTGATACTGCGGAATCCGGATTCCAGGCCATAGAGCTGGTAAAGAAAAATCATTATGACGTCATCCTGATGGACCATATGATGCCGGAAATGGACGGCATTGAAGCGACGAAAAGGATACGGAAGCTCGCCGCCATAAGCGGGGATTCTTACTATGCGGAAGTGCCGGTATTGGCGCTGACCGCAAACGCCCTCTCCGGAATGAAAGAAAAATTTTTAGAGGAGGGTATGCAGGACTTTGTCGGAAAGCCAGTGGAGGGAAAAGAGTTAGAGCGTGTGCTCTATCAGTGGCTGCCGAAGGAAAAGATGATAGCAAGAAACGAGGAGGAAACCGAAGCGGCGGAGGAGGAATGGAATATCCGCATCGAGGGGCTGGATATAGCGGAGGCGAAAAAATATGCCTCCGACAGGGGGATGTTTTTGGATATGCTGCATTCTTACCTGAAGTCAGTTCCCCTCACGAAGGAAAAAATCACGAACTTTGTAAGAGAACAGGATAAAGAAAATTACACGATTGCCGTACACGGGTTAAAAAGCGCCTCTAAGGTGATTGGAGCCATGGAAGTTTCAGAGACGGCGAGGATGTTGGAAGAATTGTCAAATGAAGGAAGATTCCAAGAAGCGTGGGACGAAACCCCTCATTTGCTGGAGTTGTGCCGGGATACGGAAAATGCCATCCGGGAATATGTTTCCAAAGAGAAATCGGTGACAGCCGTGACAGTGTCGGAAGAGGAAATGCGGGTGATTTTATCGGGGCTGCGAAAATCGGCGGAAGAGTTCGACATGGAGGCATTTTTAACCTGGGAAAAGCAAATGGAGCATATGGAAGTGGAAGAAGCCTATGCGGAAAAATGGCAGGAACTGAAAACAGCCGTCGGAAATCTGGCATTCTCCGATGTGATAGACCTTATGGAGCAAATGTAAAAAAAGACGCCTTTTCTTTTGGTGCGCATACACTGAAAGAAAAGGTGTTTTTTATGGACCGGGTAAAAAAGTTTATCCATACGGATTATGTATATAAAATAGGATTAAGCGGGAAAGATGTAACCGTAGCGGTTATGGACACCGGAATTGCGGCGCACCCGGATTTTGACAGCCGAATCATCTGTTTTAAGGATTTCTGCCATGGAAAGCCTGAAATGTATGATGATAACGGCCATGGGACTCATGTGGCGGGAATCATCGCAGGAACCGGAAAAATGTCGGAAGGGGAACGCAAAATCCGCAGATACAGCGGGATTGCCCCCAGGGCCAATGTGATTATGTTAAAGGTGCTGGACGAAAAGGGAAACGGAAATACCAAAAAAGCGCTTGACGCCGTAGAGTGGGTCAGGAGAGAGCGGAGGAATTATAACATTCGCCTGTTAAATATCTCCGTCGGTATGCTGCCGAATGCGGGAAAAACAGAACAAAGGGAATTGTTAGAGGCAGTGGACCGGCTCTGGGACGAAGGGGTTATGGTGGTAGCCGCCGCGGGCAATAACGGACCCGGAGAAAACACGGTGACGATACCGGGAATATCACGAAAAATAGTGACTGTGGGAAGCTGTGATGATGAAACTTATGAGGCGGGAAGGAGAAGCCTCGTAAGGGGCTACAGCGGCAAAGGCCCCACCGAGTGCTGCATTGTGAAGCCGGAGATTTTAGCGCCGGGCACAAATATCAAAAGCTGCAGCCTCGACGGAAAAGGGTACCAGATAAAGAGCGGCACTTCCATGGCGGCTCCGGTGGTGACGGGAACCTTAGCGCTTGCCTTTGAGCAGTTTCCGGATTTCCGGCCGGGGGAAATGAAGTTAAGGCTTTACGAGCGCGCCTTCCCAAGGGGAAAGCAGATTGGGAAAAACTGTTGGGGGATTATCAGCGCCGATCGCCTCATCCGGCAGAATTGACAATTTTTAGAAAAGTCAGTAGAATGGTAAGATAAAAAGATAAAAGACGAGGAGTAC
>CANQUZ010000168.1 GCA_947627165.1 uncultured Roseburia sp. | reverse complement strand
GCTCATAAGCAGTCTTGTATGCTCATTCATGCAAGCATGATTCGCCTACGAGACTGCTTATGGCTGAACTGTTACTATACATTAAGCCAGACACAATCCACTGATTGAACCCCACCATCACCCGTTCTCTTATAAATTCCTTCCCTGAAACTCTATTGTTACCACATAAACAGTTTTGTTCCGTTCATCAATGCGAAAAATAGCGATGTAGTTATCAATCAGCAACTGTCTGTATCCCTTTCCGGCATATCTACCCTCGTTACGTTCTTGACGGGACTGCGGGAAAGTATCCAGGCTTAAAACAGCCTCCCTGATTCGGTCAACTTGTCCTTTGGCATTTTCAGGATCCAATTTCTCATTTGCGATATATTCGTAAATGTGCTCTAATTCACGGATTGCCCTTGGGTAGACCTTTACCTTGTACTTATCCAAAATGTTTTTTCTCCAATTCTGCAAAAACAACCTCTGCGTCAACTGCCTCCGCACCGTCAGCAATTTCCTGCTCGGACTCAAAGATAGCCTGGTCGATGCGATTCATTCTAGCGAATTTATCGTATAATTCACTGCTCATTACAACCAAATCGCTATATCCGTTTTTGGTAATGAAAATAGGCTCCTGTTCCTTGTGTGCGATGTTGGAAATCTCGGTTGTATTGCGCAAATCCTTAATAGGCATAATAAGCGGCATAATGCTTCACTCCCTTCCATAAACATAATTATAGCATAATTATGCTCAACCGGCAATGAGAAGATACCCTGTGTCCTTCTGTTTTTCATCCTTTGCCAGCTTAATGGCATTCATCTAAGGGCTTATTCAGTTCTTCCGTCCCGGTCAACACAAACCGTCCGTCCGAAATGATATCCTCGGTGGAGCCGTCCGCCCGTATCACCGTAATTTTATCCAGTTCGTCATAGGGAATCGTGATGTCCGTATGGCAGTTGAAATATGCCTTTTCCATGTCTGTTTTCCGCAATGCGGATACCGCATTCTCCCGAGCCACAATCGCCTTTCCATCGGGGTTATAGGAGAGATTGTCCTCCTCATGGCTGTAGCAGGTGTCTCCCACCGCAAAATGGGGGCCTGTCTTTTCTGCGATAAGTATGGGCAGTTTGTCTGCAATCGCAAACTCCCGCGCCATGCGGTAAGCCGTCGTATTGGTCCCAATAGCAAACTCTCCCATGGGAAGGGTTTCATGGTGCTTTAACACATTGTCCCTAATGTATTTTTGATTCTCCGCCTCATCTTCAAAATTGGTACAGGTGTAATCTGCAATCATGCCATCCCGGAACGTGATTTCTAAATTCTCATAATTCAGCTCGTTCAGATAAACCTGGCTGACAAACAGTTTTCCGTTCGTACCCTCTAGCACAGGGGAAGTAAACACTTCTCCCACCGGGATATTGACATCCGCCACGCAATTTTCAAAAGCCGTCTCTTTTTCCCTGTCCTTTAAGTTCCATATTTTTACATAAAGGTCTGTCTTGTTTTTGCCCTTTCCAGTGATATGCACCTTCTCCGCCGTGTCGAGGACATCTATAATTTTCTGCTGGATATCACGGTAGAGCGCATAATCTAAGGTATTGATTTTGACCGTCTCTGCAAAAATTTCCTCAAACTGTGCTCCAATGGTGGGAATCGGATAGGCAATGATGGTAAAGCTGCGCTCCTCTCCTTTGATGTACTGATTCAGCATCTGGCCCGCCGCGCTTCGCTCATAGACTTCAATCTGCTGTTGTTTTTCACTGTATCTGGGGGCTTCTTTCTTGCTCGCCGGAGAGAACGGAACCTCGCCGAACACTTCAATCACCGCCGGTCCCCCGTAGCCTGCCGCCATTTTTTTATTCTCTTCCAAATAGGTTTTCCGCACCTCTAAGCACCGCTCGGCATAAGCCTTGTCCAAATAGAACGCGCGGCTCTCTCTCTGGTCATAATCAAACTGCTTATTCGGGGAAATGGAAGAGGCGCGCATGGATGGCTTTAAGTTCATTTTTTCAAAATTCTTTACTGCCGCCCGCACCATCCGCTCGAACCCAATCGGATACCGGATTTCCACAGTCTCCTTTTTGGATAAATCTTTTCCGGTATTGATGAAGCCCATGCGGTACCCTTCGGTATAGGTGTCCGCCATGGCCTGTATCTGCTCCATTGGCATAGCGTTTAAGAAAGCGGCAATCTTTTTCTCATTCTCGCCGATATAGGCCCCATAACGGTAAAGATAGCGCAGATCGGACAAATCACTGTCCATGACAATCTCCTGCTCGAAATCTTCCCTGGAATCAAGCATCCGCCGTAAGCTCTCCTCATAAAAAATCTCGCTGTAATCATGGAAATACCAGTAAATGTCCTGCTGCACGTCTTGTTTCTCCGGCAGCTCCTCCTCTTCAAAGCGGTTATAAATTTCCACAAACAGCTCCATGGCAATGGTCAGCTGCAGCAAATCGCCGCGGAATGCCTTCTCGATTTTTGAGCGGATCTGCACCGCCACAAGGGAAAGAAGGGGGCCAAATTTCTCCCCCAGCATCCTAACTGCATACTCCGGATTTGCGTAGCTTGTCTCGTATGCCTCCGGAAAAACCTCCCCATAGAGGGATTCATTTTGCCGCTCCAACGCCTCCGTCTCCATCTGCGCCAGCTCGCCGCTCTCTACCTTTTGATATACGGAACCCAGAAGATTCAAATATGCGGCGGTTCTTTTAAAGTAGTCTGCAAAGGGCTCTTTTCCCCCTGCCTCCGCTTCAATTTCTTTTATCCTTTCCCAAACAAGCAGAAATCTCTCCCGCGCCTGTTCGTTTGTCTCCTGATAAAATGCCTGATAATTCATAATCGATCCACCTTAACTGTCCATTTTAGTCCTTTTTTAACAACCCTTTTTCTGCGTTGGCTTCAAGCAGCCCTTCCGCATACGCCCAAAGTTCCTCCGAGCCCTCGTGGGTCCTCGCATTGCGTGCCATCACCTGGGAAAGTTTTACCCCATGCTCTATCCAGGATTTCCCCCCGGAGGCGTCGTTTAGCAAAATCGGCTGCACTTTGTCTAACATATTGACAAATTTTGCCTCCGGCGTTTCCATCGCTTCAAACTCATCCCATAATTGCCGGTATTCTGCCGCCTGTTTCTCTGGCAATAATCCGAAAATGCGGTCCGCCGCCTTTAATTCCCGCTCCCGTTTCGTCTCGTTTCCCTTGTCGTCATAGGCATAGGTATCCCCTGCGTCTATCTCAATCACATCATGGAGCAGCGCCATTTTCATCGCTTTTAGGACATCTACGCGCTCATTGGCATAATCGGAAAGGATGAATGCCATCAGCGCCAAATGCCAGGAATGTTCCGCGTCATTTTCCTTTCTGCTGGCATCCCCAAGATAGGTCTGCCTGCCCACATTCTTTAGTTTGTCCAATTCCATAATAAAACGTATCTGTTTTTCAAAATCAGTCACCGCAATCTCCTTCCCGTCCGGGCATCCGGCATCAGGCGCCTCTCTGTCAAAGGATGAATCCGATTACATAAAGGGATACCCAGATGCCAAGTGATAAAAATGAGGCTGCCGCAGCAAGGTACGGAAAAAATTTAAAGGAATTTTCTTCCCTGATGCCAAGAACTGCAAGCGCAAAAGACACTGCGCTCAACAGCAGGGAGCCTACGCCGGCGCACCCTAAATACAGCGTCCCCTGCCCGCCTCTCTGAAACGAAAAAAAAACCACTGCAAAAAAAACTGCAATGGAAACCGCAGCCAGAACCAGGGCGGCTATCCCTCGTTTTGACTGCGTTTTATCGGTAAATTTATAACTGCTCCTACGTCCTTTTGTTCCCATGCTTTTTTCTCCCTGACCGGACTGCCAAAAAATATAAAAGGAATCCCAGGATTCCCCCAATGGTATTCAGCAGCAAATCATCGACGTCGAAACTGCCCACCTTAGAAATCAGCTGCAGCAGTTCCACAAACAAACTTAATTCAAAACTGTACCAGACGGTAAAAAAGAGGTTGCGGCACCTCGCGTAAAACATTGGCAGAAATACGCCAAAGGGAATGAAAGCCGCCACATTTCCCGCCAGATTCAACAGAACTGCGTTCATCCCCAGCACATTGCGGCAGCGGATGAAACGGCTGATTTCTTTTAAGGGAACCAGATTGTAATGGTATGCCCTCTCACTAAAAGTCCTGCCCATTTTCTCCGAAAAGAACAGGAAGTAGAACAATATCACAAAATAACAAAAAAATAATATGCCTGCCACTGTGCGGCTCTTTTTTTTATTTGCATCCATACTGCTTATAGTATGTGTCAATCGCAGCTTTTATTTCATCATTAATGACAATCCTTCCCTGGCATTCCCGATTGTAAAGGTACTCCACCACTTCTTCCATCGTCACGATGGCATTTGCATTAAAACCGTACTGTTCCCGGATCTCATCAAGGGCGCTCTTTTCCCCGCCCAGTCCTTTTTCCATGCGGTTTAAGGATACCATAAGCCCAAGGATCTCCACATCCCCCTGGCTCTTTACGATGGGGAACGTCTCTTCGATGGACTTCCCGGAGGTGGTCACGTCCTCAATAATGACAATCCTGTCCCCATCTTTGATTTTGCTGCCAAGCAAAATTCCGGTATCCCCGTGGTCTTTGATCTCTTTTCGGTTTGAGCAGTAACGGATTTCTTTGCCATATAATTTGGCATAGGCAATCGCAGCAGCCACAGAGAGCGGAATGCCCTTGTAGGCCGGCCCGAATAATACGTCAAAATCATCCCCATAATGTTCATGAATGGCTTTGGCGTAATATTCGCCTAAGCGCATCAGCTGCGTGCCCGTCACATAGGCCCCCGCGTTCATAAAAAAAGGGGACTTTCTACCGCTTTTTAAGGTAAACTCCCCGAATTTTAAGACATCACTCTCTACCATAAATTCAATAAATTCCTGCTTGTATTGTTCCATTCGATCCGAACCCTCCCATTTCCAGCGACTTTTGTTTTTTCCATCCTACCATAAAACATCCGATTATTCAATGTGTTTTCGCAACTATTCCATAGCGGTTGTAACAGTTCAGCCCACGCCATTCGCAATCCCGCACTACGTGCTTCAAAATTGCTCATGAACGGGCGTTCTGCTC
>CANQUZ010000167.1 GCA_947627165.1 uncultured Roseburia sp. | reverse complement strand
ACTTGCCTTTTGACCGATGAGGAAAAAGTCAAAGCTTGTGAACTTGCCAAAGAGGCGGGAGCTGATTTTGTAAAGACCTCCACTGGGTTTTCCACCGGGGGAGCAAAGGCGGAAGATGTGGCCCTGATGCGGAAAACAGTGGGAGATACCATGGGGGTAAAAGCCTCCGGCGGCATTCACACCGCAAAAGAGGCGCAGGCCATGATTGACGCCGGAGCCAGCCGCCTTGGAACCAGTGCGACTTTAGCGCTGATAGAATCCTAAGAGGGAAACAGATGGATACGATATTCATTGGGATTGCCGGAGGAACCGGAAGCGGGAAAACCACCCTGGCCAATAAACTGGCGGAGAGTTTTGGCAGGGAGGAGGTAAGCATCCTCCGCCATGACAATTATTACAAGCGGCATGATGAAATCAGCTATGAGGAGCGGCGGCATTTAAACGCCTTTGACACAGAGCTGCTGTGCGAACGTATTCTCGCCTTAAAGGCTGGGAAAGCCATCCGGATGCCGGTGTACGATTACACAGTCCACAACCGCAGTGACAGCACGGAGGAGATAACGCCGGCGCCTGTCATTATTCTGGAGGGCATTTTGATTTTTGCGGATCAGCGTCTTTGCGACTTGCTGGATATCAAAGTGTTTGTGGATACCGATGCAGATGTGCGGATTTTAAGGAGAATCTTAAGAGACGTCAAAGAAAGAGGGCGTTCCTTAGAGAATGTCATAGAACAGTATCTTGCCACCGTCAAGCCCATGCACGATCAGTTCGTGGAGCCAAGCAAGCGGAGGGCGGATATCATTATTCCAGAGGGCGGAGAAAATCTTGTGGCGTTGGATATGCTGGTGCAAAGAGTGAAAAAACATCTCTCTGAGACATAACAGATGGGAAAAAATACTCCTTTTTGATAGGAGCAAAGTTGGATGCTTCTTATCAAAAAGGAGTTCTTTTTTACCCAAATTCCAGTCTTTTTATTTTTTCCACCACTTGGCAATCCACTTTCCGGATTCGGAGAGGTCGCGTGTTTGAAATTTTCCGGTCTTCGTGCAGTCCGGGCGGATCAGTGCGCTCGTCTCATATTTATTGGAAATATTCCATGCCACATAGCCAATTTTATATTTGTTTAAAAGATTCATCCAGGTTCTGCCGCTCGTCTTGTCGATTGCCCCGCTGCCGCTGGCATCGCAGACGCTGAACTCCGTCACAAGGATTGGAAGCCCAGCCTCTCTTGCCGCCACTAATTTCTGCCGGTTCCAGTCGGTGTGCGTCGCGGCATAAAAATGGAGCGAATAGGCAATATTTTTCTGTTTCAAAGGTTTCTGTGCCGCGATGTCAACGTCCTGCGACCAGGTCGGCGTTCCGACGATAATGATATTATGCTTGTCATACGTCCGAATCTTCTTGATGACTTTCTCCGCATAAGGCCGGATGTCTCTCTCCCAGGTCACGTCGCCGTTCGGCTCATTGCAGATTTCATAGAGGATATTTTTCTTATTTTTATATTTCTTTGCAAAATGGCCGAAGAAAGAAAGCGCCTCTTTTTGATGAATCTTCGGATTGCCGTCGTTTAAGATGTGCCAGTCCAAAATGACATACATCCCAAGCTCCGACGCATACTTTACGCCTTTCTCCACCACCGAATACAAATCCTTAGAATATCCCGATCCCGGATCGCTGTAAAACGCAAGGCGGATGGTGTTGACGCCCATGCTTCGGAAGCTTTGAAAACAGGATTTGTTCACATACTGCGGGTACCATGCCAGTCCGTGGGTGCTGACTCCCTTTAACTGCACTTTTTTTCCGTTTTTGTCCACGATATTGGCGCCCGATACGGACAGCCTGCCCCATTTCTGGAGGGGCGTCTTCGCCGCCTGGACGGTGCTCTTGCCCATGCCAAGAATCAGGATGGCAGACAGGATGCAGGCAAATGCCAGGCATACGCGGTACTTCTTAAAATGTTTGCTCATGATGCTGCTCCTTTTTTCCAATTTTTTATTATAATAGCATAGAACGGCACCTCTGTTCAATCTTACCTCGAAAATAATGGCAGGGATTCGTTGCCAATTCTGTAACAGTTCTGCCAATCCGGTTTGAAAACTTCTTGTCTTTTTTTTAGAAATTGGTATAATAAAAAAAGAATTTATTATTTTGGGAAAATTTAGAAGAGAGAGGCGGAACATGAGCGAAACCGAAAATCAAAAAAAAGAGGAACGTATCTCTATCAAGGAACGGAGAAAAAAGAGTCCCGGAAAAGTATTGCGGAGCATGGCAGAGGAAAATAAGAGTATGCTGCTCTTGTTTTGTGCGATTATAACGGTATTGCTTGTGATATTAATCAGCATGATCACCCTGCAGATACCGGCGGCTCCCGTCTGCGCCATCGCGCTAATTGAGGCTGCGTTGGCAGTGTGCCTGCATGATGTGCCAATCTGGCTGCACCTCTTAGTCATCGTTGCGCAGATGATAGCGGGTTCCCTTTGCGGGGTAACGGTATTTATGGTTTTGAGCGCGGCCATTTACGTGGCGGGCATTTTAACGTTGCGGTTTGTCCGGATGGAATAAGTGTGGAAGAGGACTTTTGTGAAAGGCCTGCGCCTTTCGCAAAAGTCCTCTTTGCAGGTTGAGGGAAAAACAGGAAACGAAACATGATGAAAACTCCAAAAGAACCGATTTTAATTTTTTGTTCGCGGGAAATCTGCTATTGTTCCGGCAACTTTTTTGCCCACCAGTTAGGGGCAGCTTTTGAGGAGCTGGGTTTTGAGGCGGAAGTCTGCGAATTTACCAGAGAAGATGATTTTGACCAAGTATTGGAGCCGTTTACCGGGAATGCCTATCGGGCGATTGTAGACTTTAATTCGTTATTGCCGAGGCTGGAAATGGAGGATGGCACGCCCTTTCTGGAACAGCTCAAGGGGCCGTTTTTTGACTATGTTCTGGACCATCCGCTGTTCCATTACAATGCCCTGGTGCGCGAGGCGGAAAACTTTCATGCGATTGTATTAGATGAAGGTCAGAAAGAATACGTCAGGCGGTATCATCCCCATCTGGCGGGGGTGCACATGATGCCCCTGGGGGCGACGGAAGCGCTCTTTCAAGGGGAGAAACTGCCGGCGGACAAAGTCCTTTTTATGGGGACTTATGACAGTCCGGAGGCGGTTTATCCGCTGGTGCAGGAAGCGCCGGAGCCGCTGAAAACCTACATGAAACATCTCATAGAACGGCGGATTTCAGAACCTACCCTTCCCATGGAGGAGGCGTTTCGTCATTATTTAAAGGAACAGGATTTGGAATTTAGCGATGCGGATTTTTCTCTGCTGATGAATGCCATGTATCCGGTGGACGCCTACATCCGGGACTATTTCAGAAAGGCGGCGGTCGATGAACTTTTAGAACGGGGAGTTCCGGTGCTGGCAGTGGGGGAGGGGTGGCAGAAATACCGCCATGCCAGAGAATGCCTTTTGACCAGAGAAAAATCCGTTTCCTTTGAGCGTTCCTTTGAAAAAATCGCCAGGGAACAGATTCTTTTGAACGTATCGCCAATGTTTAACCGCGGCCTCCATGACAGAGTCCTTGCCGGCATGGCAAATCATACCGTCGTTTTGACAGACGAGAATCCTTATCTGCAGAAACATCTGAAAAACAGGGAAACGGCTGCTTTTTATTCCTTGCATAAGATAGGGACGTTAGCCGACTTCGCGGAAGAGCTGTTAGAAGATCAGAGGCTGCGGGAGCATATTGCAGAACAGGCATATCTGGAATTTTCCTCCAAGCATACCTGGCGGCATCGGGCAGAGCAGATCTTATCCTGGACAGAGTAATTCCGGGAAGTAGCAGTTCAGCCATAAGCAGCCTCGTAGGCGAATCATGCTTGCATGAATGAGCATACGAGACTGCTTATGAGCAGAACGCCCGTTCATGAGCAATTTTGAAGCCCGTAGTGCGGGATTGCGAATGGCGCGGGCTGAACTGTTACTCTGGGAGGGATTTTCGACATTTCTTTATTGCGGTTTTTAGGCGTTTCGTGTAGAATAGTTGGAAATGACTGCTGAAAGGGGGCATAGGGTATGAAGCGGAATTACCAGAAATTGCTAGAGCAAACCATAGAAGAAGCGCAAAGAGAGCCAAAAACGCCCACCTTGCTGCTGCACAGCTGCTGCGCGCCCTGCAGCTCCTACTGTTTAGAATACTTAGCGGAGTATTTTTCCATTACCGTATTTTATTATAACCCAAACATTGATTCAAAAGAGGAATACCAAAAGCGTGCCTTAGAACAGCAGCGACTGATTGCGGCTCTGCCGGTGAAATATCCCATTTCTTTTCTCTTGGGGGAATATGAGCAGCAGCGGTTTTATGATACGGTGCGGGGGCACGAGCAGGAGAAAGAAGGCGGGGAACGCTGTTTTTTATGCTATGAGCTGCGCCTCCGGGAGGCGGCGGAACGGGCAAAGGAGCTGAATATGGATTATTTTACCACCACGCTTTCCATCAGCCCTTTGAAAAACGCGGAAAAATTAAACGAAATCGGGGAGCGGTTAGCGGAAGAGTACGGCGTCGCCTATTTATATTCGGATTTCAAGAAAAAGAACGGCTACAAACGCTCCGTCGAATTATCAGCGGAATATGGAATGTACCGCCAGGATTACTGCGGCTGCGTCTTTTCCAAAAAACAGCGGGAAGAGGAGCGGGCCGCAAAAGCATCGGCGAATTGCGGGCCAGACGCGGCGCGCTGACGGCACGATTATAAATTATAGATTATAAATTAGAGAAAAAGGAGGATAACAACCATGGCACAGTTGTGGGGAGGAAGATTCACCAAGGAGACAGACCAGCTGGTCTATCGCTTTAACGCATCCATCACATTTGATCAGAAATTTTATAAACAGGACATTGAGGGCAGCATTGCCCATGTCAAAATGCTTGCAAAACAGGGCATTTTAACGGAAACGGAGCGGGACGATATGGTCCGCGCCCTGGAGGAGATTAAGTCTGAGGTAGAGAGCCAGAAACTAGAGATATCGACGGAATATGAGGATATCCACAGTTTTGTGGAGGCAGAGCTCATCAAACGTCTGGGGGATACCGGAAAGAAGCTCCACACCGGACGC
>CANQUZ010000166.1 GCA_947627165.1 uncultured Roseburia sp. | reverse complement strand
AAAACGCTTGCATTTCCTATTATCATTATGAGGATGGATGGATACGGAGTCACTACGTCGTTATATTTTGCGCTTACGACAATTTGGATAACGCAAATAAAATTTCCTCATATTGTTAAGATTGGGATGGCTATACCCTTTACCTAAACGTAATATGAGTTTCTTAGATAAGGCAGTCAATAGTCTGCTTTCATAAACAGATTTTGCATTTCCCTCTTGTTCAAATTCTACAATATATTTCCCTATCCCCCCAATAAGTTTCCGTCATGGTATTGTTTACTGATATAGCACACCGTTGAAAACTTTGAAGAATTATGGCTCCTACGTCAAAAAAATCAATTTTCAAAAACATAGGTATGATAAAATGGGGACATGGATAGAACAACATTAGCAGACTTCTTTGATTATCCATTCTACTTAAAACCTTTAAAATTTTCCATTGACCTCTTTACCGCCAAATACATTTGCATATTGCAGAATCTGGTATTTCTTTATCCATTCGTTTTGCAACAAATTCTCCCATCCTACAGTATTTCCCATATTATCAAATCCGCCATAAAAGCTAATAGCTGAATACTTTTCTCTTCCCTCAGCCAAGAAACCATCATAATTACTTAGCGGTATCCCTGCTGTATCAAGAAGCTTTCCCCTAAGGTATCCTGGTGAAATCAATAGATTTTTTTCTTCCGGAATATCGTAATTTGCCCATAATACAAAGGGAACTATATATTTATTCCCTTTTATAAACGAGTTGTTCTTTTCCGCATATTCGTTTAAGTTTTTCTGTAACGTCTCATTCCAAAAAGCCGGTTGGTGATCTCCGAACATCAAAATCACCGTTTTTTCATCTATGTTAGAAAAATATGTGATCAACATTTCAAATGCCTCATCAGAAGCTTTTATCAGTGATAAATATTCTAGCATTTCCGGAAACTGTAAAGCAACATCTTTAGGTTTAACAGATACCTCTACACTACTCTCACTTGTATTATAACCTCCATGGTTCTGAATAGTAACATTGAAAAGAAATAATGGTGTTTTCTCCTGTTTATTCTCATACATATCAATAACATTTCTATAGTCAGCATCATCACTCATGGCCCAGCGAAGATACTCAGCATACGTCAACTCGCTTTCTGATGAAACAAATTCGTCAAACCCCAAAAAAGAATATACGCTACTTCTATCATAGTTTGTAGGAGCATTTGGATGAAATGCTATCGTTTGATACCCAAATTTTTTTAAGTGGCTCGCAAGAGATGGACTGATTTTTTTTACAAATTGCACATAGGGAACGCATCCTTCATTGAAAAAAGCCATAGTATTTCCTGTCAAAAATTCATATTCCGTATTGGCAGTAGCACCACCAAATACAGACACATACATATTCCCTTTTACCGTGTTTTTTTCTAAAGAATGAATAAAAGGCATTCCATCCACATCTGTCTCAAACCCATAAACATCCGGCAAATCTGCAAATGCTTCATTCATAATAACAATCACATTGATTGGCTCTTCCAATGATGTTTCAACTTGATACTTTTCTAAAATTTCCCCTACAAACTCTGGCGAATAATTCTCAGGTTCTTCATATTTTCTGTCGATATATGCTTTTTCTAAAACAGTATTAAGATATCCGCTCAATTGTACTGTATCATTAATGTTCCATCCATAGATAGTAGGCGCATATCCATCTTTTCCCAAAAGAATCAGAAAACACCCTACTACTAAGACCGACTGCTCCCTTCGGCCATGTTTTTCTTTCCCTTTCAAAAGACAACTAAAAAAGATTGCAATCTGGATGAGCAAAAAACACAATAATACTCGGTCTATCTTATATTCATAATTTCCTATTACAGTCATAGCAGTTTCGGATAGCAAAATATCCGATAGCAATAATGGCTTTTCTCGAAACTGAAAATAGTAATGATTTGCCATTCCTAACAAAAATACAAGGATATTCAAAGTAATCATCGACCACTTTATCCTTCTAAAAAACAGACTTAAAAATAATACGGCAAACAATACTAATAAAACATTCCAGACACCTGCAACAATATCTTTAAAATCATACAAGATACCCAATGCAATTTCTAATTGTCCGACACATAAGGCTGAAAAACAAATAACTTCCAAAATCCATATAAATTGTCCCAGAACTTGATACTTTCTCTCTAAGATGATAAGAAAGGAAAAAAGCAGTTCCAAAACACATAATCCAAGTAAATACTTCCGTTCCATATCACCAATATCCCATAATGTCTGGCAACAAAGGATCACTGACACCAAAAGGCATTGTGTTATGATGAACAATATCAAAATTACTTTTTTACTTCTCTTTTCCCATTTTCCTATATGCATTTTTTCTCCCTATTGATATATATCATATGCTTTTTTATAAAACATCATATTCATGTTGACCAACCACTCCGATCAGCACTTTGCAAAGAAGGATTTCCATTGTTCTCTTTCTTACCTTCCCATCTGCTCTTTTATATTAATCTTCTGCTGCATATCTATATACTCAAGCGAGGCCATCTGAGTATCTTTAGATAGATACAATACCTTTACCTTTTTTCCCTCTTCTAAATTCTTTTTTACTTCTTCCTGCAATACTTCTATATCTGCAAATCTTTCCCACGCAACCTTCTTATCATACATATAGAAAATATCTTTTTCATCCGAAAGTAGCATTGCCCATGTCAACTCATCATTTTCTTCAATATAAACCTTATAATCTTCAATATCTTTATTCATGGCAATCGTGTTTTCATATCCGGTTTTTGCCATATTCATAGTTCTGATAAAAAATAAGGAATCTATATTTTGAGAAAATATATAGCTATTCATACTAATTACAATCACACTGTACAACGCGGAAATAGAAAGAGCAATCGAAGGAACATTCAACTTACTGATACAGTAAACCGCATATATGATAAACAATATGTATGGGACATAGATCTGTCTCATTTCTATACGGGTTGATACCGAATAACAAATAATTACAGCTCCCTCTGTAAAAATAAATGCCAACAACTTCTGCATTTCTTGTTTTGCGTTCTGTTTGTCTTTTATGATACATTGATATACATAAACTGAAAAAGCAACAAGCAACAGAATAGCTGCCAAAAGTATCATAAATTGTTGTATTTTACTATATTGAATAAATAAATGTCCCATCAAATAGTTAGGGCCCACATTGATTCCAAACATGGACAAAATAGTTTTCACGATATGTCCCATCAGAACTGGAAAGCTAAGTTCTATCGGTATCTGTGCCGTTCCTTTAAATAGCATTGTTTTTAATATAAAAACTTTCATCACAATAAAGTATATCGCTGGGAGAGATGCAACCATTAAATTCTTAATCCTGCTTTTTATATGTCTATCGTATAATATAAAAAGATTTAACACAATATACACTCCAAGCAATGCTAAAAATCTTTCATGTGTAAGCATTACCAGTAAATATATAAATACACTATACATATAATCTTTTGTGCGATTGTGCTTTATATACTGAAAGATAAAATATAAAAACCAAATACAAAAAAATACACACATTTGCTCCATAAGACCAAGGAGTTGTGTGATTCCATAATAAGAATACACTGCAATGATATATATATAAGAACCAAAAAAAGAAAAGAGCAGTTTACCTTTCTGGGCAATCTTATATATAAAATAATAGACACTGTAAATAATCAGCATATTAAATATAAGGTTGAGTTTGAAATATGCCAGAGAGTTTGTCCCTAATATTTTAACTGCGATTGCCATCACAAGATAAGATACGGGTCTATAAACTCCAGCTTCATTTGTTAAAACTGTCCTTAAAATATTATCACTTGATTTTACAATATTATAAAAACGAATATCATCTCCCATGAGAAATATTTTCTCTTTTAAAGGCCAAAACCATACCCAATTTATTATAAATAATATCATGAGAGATATCACACACAAGAATAGATTTCCCTTATTCTCCTTAGAAAATAACTGTCGACATTCCTTCACTAAATTCATTTGCCACTTTCCTCCTGTTCCCCTTAAAAGATCCCACTCGCCTCTACGCTGTGGGTAGGTTTTCTCGTATGCGTCGGCGGATACTCCATAAAATCCCCATAGTGCATCCGCAAAAACGCCTCATAATCCTGCGGAACACTCACTGTCATATCCCCAAGGGGCAGCCTCTTTCCCTCGCCAAACCATTCCTGCTTAAACTTCCACGGGATACAGTAAATAAATCCATTGGATTCAAAATAATTTTCACACTGTTTATTTTTATTCCACTTGCGGACCCACTCATAGCAGGCAAAAATCCAGGATAACGGAATTGCCTTCCCCACCGTGGAAAGGATTTTTACAATCCTTTGTGTCTGCTTGTCGCGATTTGTGTAATCCTCTGGATCCACGTAGGCGCGGTGCCCCATGGCAAGCCCATATAAGCCGCGGATAAACTGCGTCTGAAACTGATGAAACATTTTATTATCCGAAGCATGGTCAAGCACATAAATGTCCATAGGCAGATGGTTGTCCACATCCGGCCTTCCTTTTCCCTTGATTTTACGGAAAATATTGACCGGGATTTCCTCTTTCATATAGACGATTCTTGTCATATAGTCAAGAAAAGCATGGTTTCCCATCTGATTATAATTGAGGAACATAATATCTTTCCCTGCTCCCCACTCCTCGTCTATATGCTGCAGCAATATATCAAAATCCTTTCGCGGCATAGCAACATCCACATCGTCATCCCAGGGAATCAAATCTCCGTGCCGCACTGCCCCAAGGAGGCTGCCGCAAATCAAATAATAACGCAGATGATACTTTTTGCACACACGGTCAAAGTCTGCCAGAAGAATTTTTAAAATCCGATGGGCCTTTTCTAAATATTCCTGCTCCTCCCTTCCCAGGGAAGATACATCTATGACTTTTTCAAAAATGCCCTCTTCATTCAGCGGAAGCTCCGCCATCAGCGTCCCATTCACTGTTATCTGCAAAGCGGCATCGGTTCCCGCCAGAAAATGGGGGACATAATACCTTACTTTTAATCCGCTATTGGCAATCCCGGAATCTTTTAAATAGACAGTATTCTTCGGC
>CANQUZ010000165.1 GCA_947627165.1 uncultured Roseburia sp. | reverse complement strand
TCCGAATAAGAGGTATGGAATACTTCGTTAATGACCGGAATGATCAGACGCGGCATTTTTTCCAGCATGGTACGGAAGACATCATCAAAAATTGTGTTGTCGGACAAAAGCAGTGTCCCTCCTTTTTCTTTTCTTTAATCCCATTATAACAAATTTCGTGCTAAAAGAGAAGAGAAATGCAGAAGCCGTAAAAATAAAAGTCCGTTTTCTAAAAGAAAATAAAAACCAGCAATCCTTGCTTTTATTCCGTTGAAAGGAAGACGATAATGTTCAGTTTGAAAAAATTTGTTGAAAAATCATTGGATAATTTTACAGAATGGATGGCAAACTATAGAAAAAAATATAGGGAGGATGTTATGTATCAGATTCGTACCGACCTGGCTTTAGAAACACAGGAAAAAATGCAGGAAGATCATGTGGAATTAAAGGGAGTCCGGTTTTTAGAGGAAAGAATTGATAAGAATCTTACCATCAGCACTGTGGTGATAGAGACAGAAAATGGAGCGAAAACTATGGGGAAACCCAAGGGAACTTACATTACCATTGAGGCGGGGAACATGGATGAAGAGGATGAGGATTACCATAGGGAAATCTCCGTTCAGCTGGCGAAAACGATTAAAGGCCTCATCCGTGAGAAAAAAGAGGAAATGTCTATCTTAGTGGTGGGGTTGGGAAACCGGGACGTCACACCGGATGCCTTAGGCCCCCGGGTGGTGGACAATCTTTTTATTACAAGGCATATCATCAAAGAGTACGGGAAGTATGCCTTTGGAACAGATAAGGTCAATAAAATCAGCAGCATTGTGCCGGGCGTCATGGCGCAGACCGGCATGGAGAGTTTAGAAATCATCAAAGGGATTATTGATGAGACAAAGCCAGATCTGATCATTGCCGTGGATGCGCTAGCGGCAAGAAGCGCCAAACGTTTAAACCGCACCATACAGGTGACCGATACAGGCATCAATCCCGGCAGCGGCGTAGGGAACCACAGGCATGGACTTAACCAGAAAAGTTTGGGGGTGCCGGTCATTTCCATTGGGATTCCCACTGTGGTGGACGCCGCTACCATCGTAAATGATACGATGTATAATTTAATCACTGCCATGGGGGAAAGCGAGACGCTCAACAGCCTTGGGAGTGCCCTGGGGAACCTGAATGAAGCGGAAAAATATGAATTAATCCGGGAATTGCTTTCCCCGAATCTGAATGCGATGTTCGTAACGCCGAAGGATGTGGATGAGTCGGTAAAGCGCCTTAGCTTTACGATTTCGGAGGGATTAAATATCGCGTTTTTAGGAGAGAAAACCCTGGAGGCGATATGACATCAAAGTGGATGTGGCCTAAAAGGTACTGTGTCTCAAAGGCAATATGGCGGTATGAAATCAAAAGGGATGTGCATCAAGGGCGGCGCGGCGTTAAAGGCGATATGACATAAGGGAAGGATGGGCTGCATAAACTGTAACTATGTATGCACATCGTTATCATCGTTTGAAAAAGAAAAAAAGAAAAGAGGCAATTCTTCCGATTCTGGCAGTCGCCGCAGGATTCTTTCTGATGACAGGAAACACGCGCCTGACGGAGCGGATGAAGCAGCATGGAACCATCGCCTGTTATCAGGCTGTTTTAGAATTATATCTGCCGGGGGCTGTATTAAGCGCAAAAGAAGAAACCTGGTGGGAGGGGCTGACAGAGCGTCTGTTTCCGGCGGAAGGCACGCCGTCTGGAGAGGACGGCTTTGGGGAACCGGAACATTACCGGACGCAGATAGAAAGCGAACTGTCCTATGAAGATATCCTTGCAAGAGAGGCGGCGGACGAAAATTATCTGGATGAGAATGGAAACCTGATAGAGAACGGAAATCCGGGTGAGGATGGAAATCCCGAAGAGAATGGAAATCCTGCAGAAAGCGGAAATCCGGATGAGAATGAAAATCTGGCAAGGAATGAGGATATCGCCAAGGATGCTGTGCAGGAAACTGGTACGAGCCAGCAGACGGCGGAGAGTTTGGGGCGGATCGGGGGAGCGGGAGAGAAAAAGGCGGTCTACCCCAGAGAAAAGCTAAATGATTTCGATTATCTTATGCAGACCTTTTATCAGGTGGATAATACGACGACCATAAACAGCAGCCAGTTAAATGCAGACAGTCTTTTAGGGAAAGATGTGCGGCTAAGCCACGATGCCACGACGCCGCAGATTTTGATTTACCATACGCATTCCCAGGAGGGCTATAAGGATTCCGTTCCGGGAGACGCTTCCACATCGGTGGTGGGGGTAGGGGACTATCTGGCGCGGATTCTGACGGAAACGTATGGGTTTTCCGTGATTCACCATAAGGGAGAGTATGACGTGGGGGACAGAGACCATGCCTATTCCAGGGCAGGCCCGGCGCTAGAGAAGGTGCTTTCGGAAAACCCAGGGATTGAGGTTGTGATTGATCTGCATCGGGACGGGGTGCGGGAAGACACCCATCTTGTCTCCGATGTCAACGGAAAGCAGACGGCACAGATTATGTTTTTCAACGGGCTGAGCCGTACCACCCAAATGGGGGATATCGACTATCTTTACAATCCCTATATTGCCGATAACCTCGCCATATCCTTTCAGATGCAGCTAAAGGCGGCAGAATACTACCCGGGACTTACCAGGCGCATTTATTTAAAGGGATACCGCTATAATATGCATTACTGCCCGAAATCGCTGCTGATAGAGGTGGGGGCGCAGACCAATACCGTTGAGGAGGCCATGAATGCCATGGAGCCGTTGGCGGATATTTTACATAAAGTATTGACGGCTCAGCAGTAAGGCGAAGCAGAAAAACCATTGAATTTAGGCGGCAATCCTGTTACAATGAAACCCTCTGATCGAGGCAGAACAACGTGGGATGCAGGGCATTTTATGAAAAATCGTAACAGTTCAGCCCACGCCATTCGCAATCTCGCCCTACGTGCTTCAAAGCTTACTATCGTAAGCGGATTGCTCATGAACGGGCGTTCTGCTCATAAACAGTCTCGTATGCTCATTCATACAAGCATGATTCGCCTACGGGACTGCTTATGGCTGAACTGTTACGAAAAATCAGAGTTTTTGCGGATTTTATCACAATCAAAAACGTATAGACAGGAGACGGTTTATGTGGGAATACTTGCTGAACTTAGACGGCAACCTTTTATTGTGGATACAGGAGAATGTAAGAAATGAACTTTTGACGCCCATCATGATTTTCATCACACATCTGGGGGATGGCGGGCGGTGTTGGATTGTGCTGGCGGCGCTGCTTTTGCTCATCAAGAAAACGAGGGCGACAGGGATTCTTATGGGGATTTCCCTGTGTGGCTCCCTCATCGTCAACAATTTACTGTTAAAAAATCTGGTGGCGAGAATACGCCCCTATGAAGCGGTGGAGGGCTTACATAGAATGATAGAGGCGCAGGGCGATTTATCCTTTCCCTCCGGCCACACAGGCAGCTCCTTTGCCGCGGCAATGGTCATCTTTCCCCTCTGGGGGAAACAGGCCGGGCTTCCGGCACTGGCGGCAGCGTTTCTGGTTGCCATATCAAGGCTTTACGTAGGGGTGCACTATCCGACGGACGTGTTGGCAGGGATGGTTACGGGGACAGCAATCGCCTTCGTTGTCTGCAAGGGATTCGGCAGATATAAAAAGTCAGACATAGGGGAGGCGGCGCAAAAAGGGGAGAAAAAAGAGGAGAAAAAAGAAACTTAAAGTAGCCAAAAGCGAGGATGGCATCCAATCTGGCAGAGCAGCAAAAAAGATACGGCAAAAAAGACAGGGAGGCTTTCTGGAATTTCCGGAGAGCCTTCCTGTCTGCATAAGGACGCTTGAAACAGAAAGCATTTACAGGGACAGATGGTAGGTTTCCATCCAGTAATTGATTTGGATGAAATAGGCCAATAGCTGCGGCCCTGCCATCAACTGTCCGAACCACGGCTTTCCATATTCCTTGGGAGCCCCCATAAATTGTTTTGCTTTTTGGATGTCTAGCATGGGGCGGATGGGCGCGTTAGGGTCGGAGAGGATTTTTTCCATTCCCTGGATTAAAAGCTTTTCGTAGCCAGGGTGGTAAGTCTTTGGGTAGGGGCTTTTCTTCCGGTGCAGCAGAGCGTCCGGCAGCAGGTCGGTGCAGGCGTCCCTCAGCAGCGTTTTTTCCACGCCGTTTTGGAATTTCATCTCCCAGGGAACGTTAAATACATATTCAATAATGCGGTGGTCGGCAAAGGGAACTCTTGCCTCTAAACCGGAATACATACTGGTGCGGTCCATGCGGTCGAGCAGAGTCTGCATAAACCATTTGATATTCAGGTAGAAGACAGAGCGGCGTTTTGCTTCCTCCGGGGTGTCCTCTTCCAGCTTTGGAACTTTTGCCAATGTTTCCTGATAGCGGGCGTAGGAGTATTCTTCCAAATCCAGGCTGCGGCAGAAATCTTCCGACAGAAACAGAGTCCGGGCGCTGATATCGCAAGACCAGGGGAACCCGTCTCTGTTTAGCAGTTCCGGACGGTAAAACCAGGGATAACCGCCAAAGATTTCATCGGCACATTCTCCCGTCAGTGCCACCTTGTTGTGTTTAGCCACCAGGGAGCAGAAATAGAGAAGGGAGGCATCCACATCCGTCATGCCGGGCAAATCCTTTGCGTCCACCGCAGCAAACAGCATTTCATAAAGGGTTTGCTGGCTGCACTCCAAGTAAGTGTGGTTGGTGTGATAAACCTCTAACATCCGGTTGACATAGGGCAGGTCCCGTTCCGGCTGGAAAGAATTGGACTGAAAATAGAGGTCATTTTCCGTGAAATCAAAGGAGAAGGTGTTGAGGGTTTCCCCATGCTCTTTCCTATAGTTTGCGGCGATTGCCGTCACAATGCTGGAATCGATGCCGCCGGAAAGGAAGGTGCATACAGGGACATCTGAAACCATCTGGCGGGTAATAGCGTCATGCACCAGTATCTTAGTATGCTCCACCGTGTCTGCATAATTGTCGGTATGTTTCCGGCTTGGGATATCCCAGTACATCCAGTCGGTGAGCTTTCCTGCGGCAAACGTCAGGCAGTGTCCGGGAAGCACTTCCTTTACCCCGGCAAAAATGCCGTTCCCGGAAGTGCGGGC
>CANQUZ010000164.1 GCA_947627165.1 uncultured Roseburia sp. | reverse complement strand
ACATTGCGTGAAATGGATGCCGTGTCCACATCAATATGCACAATCTTCGCTTTGGGGGCAAATTCATTCAAATCTCCCGTAATGCGGTCGTTAAAGCGGGTGCCGATGGAAAAAAGCACATCGCACTCACTGACTGCCTTGTTCGCCGCATATTTGCCGTGCATACCGCTATTCCCCACATAGAGGGCGTGGCTGGTGGGGATGGCTCCCTTTCCCATCACGGTGGTCACCACCGGTACCTGCGTTTTCTCCACAAACTGCAGCAGCTTATCATTTGCCTTTGCCATATTAACGCCGCCCCCGGCTAAAATCAGAGGACGCTCCGCTCCGCGCAGCAGCTTGTACGCCTTTTTCAGCTGCCCGATATGGACCGTCTCATTGGGCTTATATCCCCGTATCTGTACGCTGGACGGATACTCCGCAGGACCGGATGCCGTCTGGATATCCTTTGGGATATCAATCAGCACAGGTCCCGGCTTTCCGGTGGAGGCGATATAAAATGCCATTTTGATGATACGTCCTAAATCCTCCCGCCTGCGGACGGTCACGCCGTATTTCGTGATGCTGCGGGTGATGCCCACAATGTCCACTTCCTGAAAGGCGTCGTTCCCAATCAGGGACAGAGGCACCTGCCCGGTAAAACATACCAGGGGAATGCTGTCATAATGGGCGTCCGCCAAACCCGTGATAATGTTGGTCGCCCCCGGCCCGCTGGTCACTAAGCAAACGCCGACTTTCCCGGTGGATTTCGCATATCCCTCCGCCTCGTGGATCAAGCCCTGCTCATGTCGCGGCAAGACGACTTCAATCCCGTCCTGTTTATACAGTTCGTCAAAAAGATCCGTAACCGTTCCGCCCGGATAACCAAAAATCGTATCTACGCCTTCCGCCTGTAAAGCCTTCACAAATAACTTTCTGCCCGTAATATCCATATCTTCCTCCTTATTGCATTTTTCTACTATATCCCATCTTCCTTTTTCATGCAATCGTTTCCTAAGATAAATCAATTACAATACAAAATACATCAAGCAGCCGCTACTGCGCCGCTTTTTTCTTCTCATATTTATAGAAATAATATTCTAAATCAAAGTAGGTCTGTTCCTCGCTGTCGGCTGTAATCTCCCACTCCGGCATCTCATCAAGATTCGGGAAATAGGTATCCGCATCAAAAGAAAAATCAATTTTTGTCACATGGGCCGTATCGCATTCCGCCAACAGCTGGCGGTAAATCGTCTCTCCTCCGATGACAAAGATATCTTCGCTCCTATAATTTTTCAGCTCCTCATACAGTTCCTCCAGGGTATGCACAATGATGGCGCCCGGAACCTGATACTGCGGGTTGTGTGTCAGGACAATGTTGGTTCTGTTTTTTAAGGGCAGTCCGTTGGGAAAGCTCTCTAAGGTCTTTCTCCCCATCACCACGACTTTCCCTGTGGTCATTTCCCGGAAAAATTTCTGATCCGCCGGTATGCGCACCAAAAGTTCATTATTTTTTCCGATTGCCCAGTTTTTATCCACCGCTGCAATTACATTCATCTCATAAACTCCTTTTCTTTCTCTCATTCCTTAAAATATCACACACATCCTGCGATTCTGCAAAGAACCCAGGCTCCTGTTTTTGCCCCTGTCTTTTATACTGCGACAGGAATGTTTTTAATCTGCTCCCCCGTTCGATAGTTTTCCACCTGAATATCTTTGACCGTGAACTGATAAAAGTCTTTGATATCCGGGTTTAAGGTTACTTTTGGCGCGGGATACTGCTCTCTTTGTATCAATTCCCGAATAATGGGCACATGGCGGTCATAGATATGGGCGTCCGCAATCACATGAACCAGCTCTCCCGCTTTCATGTCACAGACCTGTGCCAGCATATAGATCAGCATTGCATACTGGCAGACATTCCAGTTGTTTGCCGTGAGCACATCCTGGGAACGCTGGTTTAAAATGGCGTTTAACGTCAGCTTTTCATCCCCCGGCTGTTTGGTCACATTAAAGGTCATGCTGTAGGCGCACGGATAGAGATTCATTTCATGCAAATCCTGATGCACATAGATATTCGTCATAATACGACGGCTGTAAGGATTGTTCTTCAAATCATAGATAACCCGGTCCACCTGATCCATCATCCCCTCCCGGTACTGATGTTTCACTCCTAACTGATAGCCGTATGCCTTTCCGATAGAGCCGTTTTCATCCGCCCACTCATCCCAGATGGTGCTGTTTAAGTCATGGATATTATTGGATTTCCTCTGCCAGATCCAAAGCAGTTCCTCGGTACAGGTCTTGATGGCGGTTTTTCTTAAGGTAATGGCTGGAAATTCCTTCGAGAGGTCATAGCGGTTTACCACACCAAATTTTTTCACGGTGTAGGCGCTTGTCCCATCTTCCCAGTGCGGGCGGACTTTTTCCCCTTCCGTACTGGTTCCGTTCTCCAAAATATCTTTGCACATATCTACGAAAATTTTATCTGCAAGGCTCATAGTCTTCCTCATTTCTTTTCTGTTTTGCCTTAGAGTTGCCGGGGCTTTTGCTTTCTGTCTCCTTTTTTGTCGGCCCCTCTTAGGCGAATGCCGCATTCCAGGCAGATCTGCCGGAATATGCACTGTTAATTTACTCATTGTACCTAATTTCCCGGAAAATGACAAGGTTCTGTTGCATTTTTCCGATAAATACATTATAATATCAAAAGATATTTTTTGCATCGATAAAAAAGGAGATTTTTATGAGTCAGGCAAAAGTAGACCGCTATAAAGAAGAAAAAGCGAACCGAAAAAAGATCATGGCAATGGAGAAGAGAAAACGCATTGCAGGTATTATCTGCGGATGGGCGATTTTTGCTGTCATTGTGGGATGGGCAGGTTATTCCGCTTATCGTTTCCATGAGAACAACAAGCCTATGGAAACCGTCTATGCCAACCTGGATGCCATCAATGATTATATCAACGGTTTACATTCAGAATAATTCAAGGGGGATGCCGTCCTGCGCAATTCCCCCTTTCTTTGTCTTATCCTTTTCTTTCCGTCTTCCCGTCACTCTTCCACATCGCCCTTTTGCGCTTTTGACAGCGCATCCTCAATGGCATTCAGCAGTACCATGGATGTGTACTGATTTTCCTGGCTGTAGGTAATCTCCTCGGTGGACTGCTTTTCAATGATTTGTTCACTGATACTCTCTAAGGCTGGCTCCATCAGCGGATACATGGTCGTCACGGTATCGTCTAAATTCACCAGAGAAATGGAATTGATCCGATTTTCATCCACAATCACTTGTACGTCCACCGTTTTGTCATTAAAGACAATGGAAGACGCGTATACCCCCGCTTCATAATGATTCATGGTCGGAACGGACTCCCCCTTTTTTTCCCTCGGCAGGAACATAAACAACAGCAAGATGATCAGTAATATCCCAAGCCCTGCAAATATCGCTGTGTAAATCAATTCTTTCATATGAAGGACTACAATTTTTGTTTTTGCACTCACCCTGTGCCTCCAAATACTGATTATTACATTGTATGAAGCTTTCCCTGCAACATGACAACATTTGAGAAGATTTTTATCGGCTCAAAAAAACAGCGGGCGGAAAGCTCCGCAGCCTTAATCCGGTGAGTCAAAAGACCACCGGCTGAACCGGTGGCCCTGACTGGCTGTCATCATTCTCTTTAGATAAAATCACTGAAATAGTTGCTTCCCTGCACGTTATAGGCACCTTCCGGCGTATAGGGATTAGAAGCGTCTGCCTGCGTTTTCATATAATACTCTACCAGGGACGCATTGGAAGCAATCGAAGCTCCGTATCCCTTAAAGAACTTCTGTACCTCGGACATATCCGCTTTCTTAAATGCATCCTCGTCAACCTTCATATTGCCCTTCGCATCTACGCTGATTCCAAACTGTGCAAGGGTATCCTTATTCTGCGCAGTCTTCTCCCGAATGCTTGCCAAATTTGCAATGACTCCGGAATTTAAGCTGGATTTTGCAGATTCAAACATTTTGTTGTAGCTGTCTGCAAAGCTCTTTGCCGCAGAGAAGATTTTTTCTATATCGTATTGATAGCTGCCGTCCTCGCCTTTTACTTTTCCATATAACTTGTCAGAAGCAAGCATCTCGCCGGCTTCCTTAAGCGAAAGCGCGCCCACGTCCGCCGTATTCTCTTTTTCCTTGCTCTCCACCGTTCCGGAAGAAATGCCCGCAAAGTTCAGACGGGACATCACGACAGAGCCATATCCCAAAATATCTTCCTTGGAGAAGAGCTGCTCCACTTTGGAAACATCTGTCGCTTTCAGTTTATCCGCATTTAATTGAAGCGTTCCGTTTCGATTGATCGTAATGCCGATTTCTTTCAGTTTATCCGCATTTGCCTCCGTAGCTTTCATCACAGCCGCTATGTGCGATGTTTTGCTTGACAGGGTAGATTTCTTTGCGGCAGTTACAACGTCATTGTAGATAGTAACAAAATCCTTCACGGAAGAAGCTACCTTATCGGTCGCACTCTTGCCCTTTCCATCCTCGGAATCGGTATAAGTATCTTTATTCTGGAGCGCAGAAACAGCGTTTTTCAAACTGGAAACTCCCGCCGTCAGTTTTGTGTTTGCCGTCTGCACTTCTTCCGATACTTTGGGATTTCTCCGCTCTTCCAAAATCTTCTCTAACGTGCCGCTGGTCTTAGCCGTCGACCCATACGCTCTTGTGTTTGACCCCTCTATACCGGAGTAGTAAGATTTCATCAGGGTGCGATAGCTTCCGTTCTTAATACTTGCCCAATCTGAGTACCAGTTGGAGCTTCCTGAAATGCCTGAAAAAAAGTTTGAAAAATTTTGACTCATAAGTGCTGCCCCTTTCTTTGGAAAGTTTGGAAAGAAAACGATAACGTTATATAAAGCTTCTATAATTCCATTTCTAATATAACATATATCGGCACAACATTTCCAGTAGTTAATACGGAAATTAACAATAATTAGCAACTTTCTTTTTTTATGTTATATTTTATTTGTAACAGTTCAGCCATAAGCAGTCTCGTATGCGAATCATGCTTGCATGAATGAGCTTACGGGACTGCTTATGAGCAGAACGCCCGTTCATGAGCAATTTTGAAGCCCGTAGTGCGGGATTGCGAATGGCGTGG
>CANQUZ010000163.1 GCA_947627165.1 uncultured Roseburia sp. | reverse complement strand
ATGCTTGCATGAATGAGCATACGAGACTGCTTATGAGCAGAACGCCCGTTCATGAGCAATCCGCTTACGATAGTAAGCTTTGAAGCACGTAGTGCGGGATTGCGAATGGCGTGGGCTGAACTGTTACCTATTTTTTAAGGGAACGCCAATCCAGCGCGTTTCCTTAAAAGATCCTTCGGATTGCCAAAATCTGGCGGTATGTAATCGGCGAGGTGTATTTGATTCCGGAGCTGGGGGAACTTGCATGGAGCAGGGTATTGTTGCCGGCATAAATGCCCACATGGCCGTCGTAGCAGACAATATCTCCCGGCTGTATCTGATCCATGCTCACCCCATAACCTACGTTTCTTAACGCGCTGGAGGAATGGGGAAGCCCTACTCCAAACGCCGCGTAAACGCTCATGACAAATCCGGAGCAGTCCGCCCCATGGGTCAGGCTGCTGCCGCCATAGACATAGGGATTTCCCACAAACTGGCTGGCATAATTTACCACAGACTGTCCCTTGGAACTGCCTTGCGGCACATTTTGGGCTTTGCCCGCCCCTTTTGCCGGTGTCTTCTCTGCTGCTTTCGCCGCTGCCTGCCGTTCGGCTTCTTCTCTGGCAAGCCTTGCCTCCTCCTCCGCTTTGGATTCTGCCTCCGTATAGTCTGTCCAAAGCTCCGTATAAGCGCCGGATATGTATCCTTTCCCTTCTTCTACGGAAACATTTAACCATCCATCTTCCCGCTCCTCCAGCACTGTTACGTTGTCACCATCCGGCAGCATTCCAATGACGGGGGAATCTGTCCCTGGTTCCTTTCGCACAAAAAGCGTGGTAGTTCTTACCGTAGCATAGCGGGTGCTGACCTGACGTATCAGTTCCTCGTCTCCCACCGTTACAAATTCCGCCTTGACATAGGCGTTTTCCACAGAACCGGAATCTACCTGATACCAGGCTTCCCCAGCTTCATCCGTCACAGTTTCCAATACTTTCGCGGCAGAGTCGGCATAAAGTTTTCCTACCACTTCGCTCTCTGTGGTGGGGGCTTCCCTCAAATTTACATAGTTCGATACGGTGGCAATGGCGATATTGGCAAACTCTGATTCCGCCTCTGGCTCTGTTTCCTCCTCGGACTCCGTTTCCGTCTCTTCCTCCGTTTTCTCCTCAGACTCCGTTTCCGTCTCTTCCTCCGTTTTTTCCTCGGACTCCGTTTTCGTCTCTTCCTCTGTTTTCTCCTCAGACTTCGTTTTCGTCTCTTCCTTCGTTTCTGTCTCCCCTTTATGCTCCTCTAACTTTGCTTCCGCCTCGGACTCCGTTTCTGTCTCTCCCTTACGCTCCTCTAACTTTGCTTCCGTCTCCGCCTCTCTTATGGCGGCAGACAGGGATACTCCGGAATCAGCCATGAAAATACTTCCCGCAAGCAATAACGCTATCATTTTCCTTCTCTTACTCATAAGTACTATTCCTCCAACCTAACTCTTTCGTTGTTTCCAAATGATACCATTTTGTTAATTAATTATTACAAAATTGTTTCATTTGTGTCACAACTGCATTTTAGCAGAGGAATCGGCAAGAATCTACAGGTACATATTTCCAAAGAAAAGACGAACGCCTGCCCATAAAGGAAACGAATGCCTGTCCATAAAGGAATACGTGCCCGCCCATAGAGAAATGTGTGCCTGTCCATAGAAGAACGAGTGCCTGTCCATAGAAGAACGAATGCCTGTCCATAGAAGAACGAATGCCTGTCCATAGAAGAACGAATGCCTGTCCATAGAGAAAAAGCAGCCCCTCACTGAAACGGTGAAGGACTGCTCTCCATCTGCAAATTTGAGTCCCCGCTTTGGGGGAACTGTTTTTATAGGAAAGGATTTTCTGTCGGATAAGGCAGGGACGCCGGCTGATTATAGTTGATATCTTCCATCGGCACCCCAAGGTATTTGAATACTTCAAACAGCTCTTTTCCGTAATGGCCAAAGGCTACTGCTCCATGGTGCGGATAATTTTTCTGAATCAGCACATGGCGGTAGAATCTTCCCATTTCCGATATTGCGAAAACGCCAATGGAGCCAAAAGAACGGGTTGCTACCGGAAGCACTTCCCCCTGGGCAACGTAAGCCCGAAGCTTGCTGTCGGAAGTGGACTGCAGGCGGAAGAACGTGATGTTTCCCGGCGCAATATCGCCCTCTAACGTTCCATTCGTCACTTCCTCCGGAAGGCTCCTTGCCATAATCATTTGATTCTTCATCTCGTAGCTGCTCAATTTCTTAGAACAGGTATTTCCGCAGTGGAATCCCATAAAGGTATCCGTATGTTTGTAAGGGAAGCGGTTTTGAATGGCTTCTTCATACATATCCTTCGGCACGGAATTGTTGATGTCTAACAGGGTAACGACATCCTGGCTGACGCAGGTTCCAATAAATTCGCTTAACGCCCCGTAAATATCCACTTCACAGGACACCGGAATGCCGCGTCCCGTAAGGCGGCTGTTGACATAACAGGGAACAAACCCGAACTGCGTCTGGAACGCAGGCCAGCACTTTCCTGCAATCGCAACATATTTGCGGCATCCTCTGTGCGCCTCCACCCAGTCAAGAAGGGTCAGCTCGTACTGGGCTAACTTTTCTAAAATCTCCGGCTTTTTATTTCCTGCCCCAAGCTCTGCCGCCATATCAGCAGCCACTTCCGGGATTCTCGCGTCCCCGTCATGCTTATGGAACGCCTCAAATAAATCCAACTCGGAATTTTCCTCTATCTCAACCCCAAGATTGTACAGCTGCTGAATCGGGGCATTGCAGGCTAAGAAATTAAAGGGCCTTGGACCAAAAGAAATGATTTTAAGTTCTGAGAGTCCGATAACCGCCCTGGCGATTGGCAAAAACTCATGGATCCTGTCGGCGCAGTCTGCGGCATCCCCCACGGGGTATTCCGGAATGTAGGCGTTTACGTTGCGCAGTTTTAGATTGTAGCTGGCGTTTAACATCCCGCAATAGGCATCCCCGCGTCCCTGAGTCAGGTTATTCTGGGATTCCTCCGCCGCCGCAAGGAACATTTTAGGCCCGTCAAAATACTTTGCCAGCAATGTCTCGGAAATCTCCGGCCCGAAGTTTCCAAGATAGACACAAAGCGCATTGCAGCCTGCTTTTTTGATGTCCTCCAATGCCTGTACCATATGGATCTCACTCTCCACGATACAGATAGGGCATTCGTAGATGTCGGCGTCTCCATATTTCTCACGATAGGCTTTGACTAACGCCTCCCTTCTGCCGACAGACAAAGACTCCGGAAAGCAGTCCCTGCTTACTGCCACGATACCAACTTTTACCTCTGGAATATTGTTCATTTCTGTTTCCTCCACTTTCTTATATGAGTTGTTGAAATGTAACAGTTCCGCCCACGCCATTCGCAATCCCGCACTACGGGCTTCAAAATTGCTCATGAACGGGCGTTCTGCTCCTAAGCAGTGTCGTATGCTCATTCATGCAAGCATGATTCGCCTGCGAGACTGCTTATGGATGAACTGTTACGTTGAAATAATGTTCTGCACGCCGGATAGATTTTCCTAAATTGCTGATATCTTGCCTCATAGTTTGCTGCAAGTTCAGGCTCCGGCTGCACGGTGTCTATGACCTTTACAATCTTTGCCGCGGCTTCTTCCACGCTTGGATACTCCCCGCAGGCTACGGCCGCCAGCATGGCGCCGCCTAACGAAGGCCCCTCCTCCGTCTCTAAAATATCTAACCTGATGTTCAGCACATTGGCAATGATTTTCTTCCAAAGCGGGCTCTTCGCGCCGCCGCCGCAGATTTTGGTGGATTCTATGGAAATCCCCAAAGATTTTGCCACCTCAAAGGAATCCCGCAGCGCAAAAGCCACGCCCTCTAACACTGCCTGAGTCAGTTCTTCCCTGGTGGTGTCCATGGTCATGCCGATAAATGCCGCCCTGGCATTCGGGTCATTATGAGGGGAACGCTCCCCCATGAGATAGGGAAGGAAAAAGACGTGATTCTCCCCCAATTTGGTTATATGCGCCTGTTCTTCTGCATATTGTTCCGTCTGCAGAATATTTTCCATCCACCATTTGTTGCAGGAGGCTGCGGAAAGCATACATCCCATCAAATGATACGCCCCATTGGCGTCGCAGAATGCGTGCAGCGCATTATTTTTATCCACTCCGAATTTATTGGAGGAAATAAAAATCGTGCCGCTGGTCCCCAGGGAGATATTGCATCCGCCGTCCCCGACGGTCCCAGTCGCCACGGCCGCCGCCGCATTGTCGCCGGCTCCCGCCGCCACCTTCACTTCTGCGGAAACCCCAAGTTCCGCCGCCGCTTCCGGCAGAAGGGTTCCCACACAGTCAAAGCTCTCATATACCTCTGGCAGCATCTCCTCCCGGATGCCGCAGATCTCACACATCTCTTTTGACCAGCGTCGGTTCTTTACATCAAAAAGAAGCGTGCCTGAGGCGTCCGAGACATCGGTGCAATGAATCCCGGTTAGCCGATAAGCAAGATAATCTTTTGGCAACATAATCTTTTTGATTTTTGCGAAATGTTCCGGTTCTTTGTTTTTAACCCACAATAATTTCGGCGCCGTAAATCCCGTAAAGGAAATATTCGCCGTATATTGGGAGAGTCTCTCTTTTCCGATTACCTCATTGAGATAGCTGCATTCCTCGGCCGTCCTGCCGTCATTCCAAAGAATGGCCGGGCGGATGACCTCGTCTTTTTCATCCAATATCACCAGCCCGTGCATTTGCCCGCCAAAGCTGATGCCCGCTACATCCTCTGCCGCAAACCCACTCAGCAGTTCCTTTAATCCCAATATGGTCTCCCGATACCAGTCCTCCGGATTCTGCTCAGACCAGCCGGGTTGGGGAAAATACAGGGGATATTCCCTTGATACAATCTTTTTTACCGTTCCATCTGCGTCCATGAGCAGAAGCTTCACCGCAGATGTACCCAAATCAATTCCTATGTATAGCATCCCGCTCTCCTTTATGATATATGTGTTTCTTATATCATACAACGGCTTTCTTCTGTTTTCAATAAGATTTCGTAACAGTTCAGCCATAAGCAGTCCCGTAGGCGAATCATGCTTGCATGAATGAGCATACGAGACTGCTTAGGAGCAGAACGCCCGTTCATGA
>CANQUZ010000162.1 GCA_947627165.1 uncultured Roseburia sp. | reverse complement strand
GGGATCTTAGCTCAGCTGGGAGAGCATCTGCCTTACAAGCAGAGGGTCATAGGTTCGAGCCCTATAGGTCCCATTTTGCAAATATAGCTTTGCTGTAAAATTGATTTGGCTAAGCATAGTTGTTTGCTTTGCCGGCGTGGCGGAACTGGCAGACGCGCAGGACTTAAAATCCTGTTGTAGAAATACAGTACCGGTTCGATTCCGGTCGCCGGCATTAAAAAAGGACAGCGAACAGTTTTTAAAACCGTTCGCTGTCCTTTTTTTGCGCTCTTCTGCGGGGCTGCCTGCCGTCCTGTTAAAGGTCGTTTTCCGGCTCCGGATTCTCAGGGAATAAGAGGTCATCCTGAAATTCCTCCTCCACAGCCGTCCACGCCTGCCCAAATTCCACATCCCGAAAGAGGGACGCAAGTCCGGTAATCTGTTTCAGCCGCAGGATTTCATCTTTATCCATGCCGAGGTGCTTTGAGATCCAGGCGTCGGAGCGTCCGAGATCGTGAAGCTCTTTTATGATGTTGCTCATAAGGTCCACATCGTGGGAACCCCTCGCCCGATTGTGGCGGATGGTGCTTGCCATCCGGCAGTCGATGGGTTTGTCGATGACGGAAACGGGAAGCCTGCCTCCTTCCCGCTCATAAATATCCGGGTAATCCAGCATAATCCGGTATCTGTGAAAGCCGTCCACAATGATATACAAATCCTGCTCCTTGTCATAGTAGCACACAATGGGCATTGTATAGCCGTCCTCCCGGATGCTGTCATAAAGCAGCTTTAACTCCGGGGGCGCAACGGCGTTCGGGTTATAGGCGTTCGGCTCAATTTTTTCGATGGGGACGGAAATAATCTGATAAACAGGGCTTACATATGCCATGGTTATTCACCTACTTTACTATATTTTTCCTTTAAAAATTTAATGTTTTTCTGCTGCTCCCTCGTAAGGCCAAAGCCCATGAAGCGGCAGATATGGTCGTTCTTTAAGATGCAGAAACACATACGTTTCCAGCTGGGGATATCCTTCGAGGATTTGATGTCGTCCGTGTGGTCCGGAATCCTCCCGATAAAAATAATTCGGGAGCGTTTCATGAGGGTATAATTTGATATGCCGTTCCGCTTGATGGCATATCCATGCTCTTCTAACTCCTGAATCGTATCTTCCTCCAAACCGCCCCCCACATTATGCCAGAACTGAATAGAAGCCTTAAACTTCTGCACATAATTTCTCCTGAGCTTAGAGGGCAGCGTGGACAATAGGAAATGGGTGTAAGATTCCCAAGTATGCCCTTCCGGAAGGGTAAGGCTTTTATATCCCATTGCCTTTGTCTTAGCGTAAATAGCGGCAAAATTCGCCCCCTGCACCCGCCCTACCAGTTTGACCCAAATCTGGGGGTCGATGACGCGGTAAAGATTTAAGCTGTCCTTCGCATAATCGTTAAACGGGGAGGCAACGCGCATCTGGTCAGGCTTTAGACCCGCCATATAATAAAGGTCGTACAGATGGTTATAATCGTACTGAAAAGCAAAATTGGCGTGCCAGATATCGCTGACAGACCAGTCGTACAAAGGGGAGGCGCACCAGACGTCCTTGAACTGGTTGCTAATCCAACAGGTATCCTTGTAGCCGTATTTCTTGTTTAAAATGCCGCTGTAGCGCTGCAGGGATTCGTCAGAACGGATGCCGAGCAGACAGACGGTTTTTTTATTTCCGTGAGAAATGCGGTACCATCTGCCGAACTGTTTTGCCAAATCCTCCTGGTGCATTTTGTAACGGTACGTTGTGATGGGGTTATTCTTTAAATTAATCACATAAGGATGATCCGGCATGGGGCGCACCCAACAGTCCTCTTTCGTATCGTCCCAGGGATACCAGTACATTTCATAATTGCTCAGGGCAGTCCTTGTCGCCATGGGCAGGCAGACCCAGTATGGCTCCACGTCGTTTTTGATTCGGTCGAAGGTTTTTTCTACATATTCGGTCGTTACACTGTACTGCGCCTCAAAGTCTTGATGGAAAACCCCAATCCGCCTGTCAGGATAATATTTTTTCTGAAAGTCCAAAACAAGATTTAAAAGAAGGCTGCTGTCCTTGCCGCCCGAAAAAGAAACAAAAATATTGTCAAATTCATTGAATAAGTAATGAAGGCGTTCTTGCAGAGCCTCATAAACATTTTGCGATAAATACTTGCGTTTCAATCATCTCACCTACACTTATATGGAAAATTCTACCAAATTATACAATAAAAAATGACAAAATTCAACCTTATGCAATCCCCCTTGCTTTAGAGGGTGGACGGCAGCCCCTTGAGGTGATTTTGGCATGAAAAAACAGGGGAAGGTTCTAAACTTTGGCCTGTCCTCATAAGATAGGATAAATCTTATGAGAGCGGCGTTTGGTGCAGGAATGCCGGCGAAAGGGAGGAAAGAAAGGTGCAGGAATATCAACAACCGCAGCAGAGAGGGAACAATATACTGGAAAATGAAGAACAAACTTCCGTGTTTGCCAGCTTCATCAAACAGCTCAATGACCCCCTCATTTACATTTTGTTTGCGGCAGCAGCCATCTCTGTGATACTGAAAGAATATGGAGATATGGCGATTATTCTGGCTGTCGTGATGGTCAACGCCGTCGTGGGCGTCATACAGGAAGGAAAGGCGCAAAAAGCGTTGGAAGCGTTAAAAGGGATGACAAGCCCGCACGCTCTGATCCGGGAGGGGGAACATATACGGGAAATCCCCGCAGCAGATTTAATTCCGGGGGATATCGTCTACTTAGAAGCCGGACGGCAGGTGCCGGCGGACTTGCGACTGACTGCCGCAGTCAATTTAAAAATTGAAGAAGCATCCCTGACCGGAGAATCGGTTCCGGTCCTGAAAAATACAGAGGACAAAAATCAGGCATACATGACCACCAATGTGACGTATGGGCGCGGGGAGGGCATCGTGACCGCCATTGGGATGGACACGGAAATCGGGAAAATCGCACGCCTGATACAGGGGGCGGAGACGGAGATGACGCCGCTGCAAAAACGCCTGGCGGATTTGGGAAAAATACTGAGCGCCGTCTCTGTCTTTTTGTGCATCATGTTATTTTTTATCGCGGCCCTTCAAAAGCGCGATATCGGGGAAATGCTGATTACGGCAATATCCCTGGCGGTGGCGGCTGTGCCGGAAGGGCTTCCGGCGATTGTCACGATGGTGCTTGCCTTAAGCGTTTCCAGGATGGTAAAGGTCAATACCATCATCAAACGCCTGCCAAGCGTGGAGACGTTAGGCTGCGTCAGCGTGGTCTGCTCGGACAAGACGGGAACGTTGACTCAAAACCGCATGACGGTGGTAAAATGCTATACAGAGGGGGCGATTGTAAAGCCCGAACAATTAGATGGGGAAAAAGACCGCCATTTTCTGCAGGGGTTTCTGCTCTGCAACGACGCTTCCATAGAAGGCGGGGAGCGAATCGGCGACCCCACGGAGCTTGCCCTGCTTGCCATGGCGGAGCCTTTTGGGCTGCATAGGGAAACACTTGAGCAGCAGATGCCGAGGATCGCGGAACTCGCCTTTGATTCGGACAGAAAAATGATGACGACTTTACATATAGAAAGGGGAATGGGGGTATCCTATTCCAAAGGCTCTCCGGATGAGATTATTGAACGCTGCCAATACATCCGTTTCAATGGAGGCAGGCAGCCTTTGACGCCGGAGCGCAGAAAAGAAATTTATGAAGCCCTTGCCGAACTTACCGGAAACGCGCTTCGCGTGTTGGCGTTGGGAATGCGGGAAAATGTCAGCGGCATAGAAGAAAACGGACTGACGTTCCTGGGCATGGCGGGGATGATTGACCCGATCCGCCCGGAGGCAAAAGAGGCGGTGGAGGAATTTCGCCGCGCCGGAGTGAAGACGGTCATGATTACGGGGGATCGCATGGACACCGCCTTCGCCATAGCAAAGGAGCTTGGAATTGCCCATACCGGGGAAGCGTTAGCGCAGATGACGGAGGAAGAGCTTTCCGAAATGCTTCCCGGTCTGCGGGTGTTCGCCCATGTGTCCCCGGAACACAAGGTGCGGATTGTTTCCGCCTGCAAGAAAAACGGCGAAATCACTGCCATGACAGGAGATGGGGTCAACGATGCCCCATCCTTAAAATCAGCGGACGTCGGGATTGCTATGGGAATGGCGGGCACCGACGTGGCGAAAAATGCGGCGGACATGGTGCTTACGGATGATAATTTTGCCACCATTGCCAAAGCCATCGCCCAGGGAAGGGCAATTTATGAAAACATACGGAAATCCGTCATTTTTTTGCTGTCCTCCAATTTCGGAGAAATCATCACGATGCTCTTTTCCGTCGCCATGGGGCTGGCTGCGCCGTTAAAGTCCAGTCACATCCTGTGGATTAACCTGATTACGGATTCCCTGCCTGCTCTGGCGTTGGGCATAGATGTGGAGGAGAATAAAAGTTATATGGACCGGCCGCCAAGAGGAAAGGAAGAAAGCCTCTTTGCCGGAGGTGGATGGAGCTGTACCTGCTTTTATGGCGTTTTAATCGCAATCATCAGTACGGCGGCTTTTCTGCAGCTCCCGGTGGGAATGCTGATGAAGGAGAAGGTTCCGGTGACGCTTGCCGGAATCCGCGGCATTCTTTCGGACCCTTCCGTCTTAAACCGCTGCCAGACCTATGCGTTTACGGTTCTTGGCATATCCCAGCTGTTCCATGCCGTCGGGATGCGGGATGTGGAAACATCCCTGTTCCGGTTTAACCATTTTGGGAATCGGCTAATGGTCGCCGCCTTTGTTTTTGGGATGGGGCTTCAGGCGGCAGTGACGGAGATACCTTCCCTGGTGGCGTTATTTGGAACTTGCCGCCTCACTGCCTTTGAGTGGATAAAGCTTCTGCTGTTGGCGGCAGCGCCTCTCCTCGCCCATGAAATCTTAGTGTTTCTTGCCTTTCTCCGGGAGCAGGGGGAAAAAGAGGAGGAACTTAAAAAGCAACATCTGAGCCAGTCCCGGAGCCGCTGGCATTGAAGCTGAAAAAACGCAGCCGTCACCCGCGCCCAGAAAGGTGGCATAAAAAGATGTAACAGTTCAGCCCACGCCATTCGCAATCCCGCACTACGGGCTTCAAAATTGCTCATGAACGGGCGTTCTGCTC
>CANQUZ010000161.1 GCA_947627165.1 uncultured Roseburia sp. | reverse complement strand
AAGGAGCTGCAAAAGAGCATACAAACCGATATCCTGTCTTTGCTGGGGGAACTTTGCGACAGGGAAGGAATTAGGAAAAATCAGATAGAGAGCCTTGTGATTGCAGGAAACACCACCATGTGCCATTTATTGCTGGGATACTCCTGTGAAGGGTTAGGCAGGGCACCTTTTCAGCCAGTCGCCATCGCCCTGCAGGAAAAAAGCTGGGAACAGGTTTTTGGCAAGGGTGAGTATGACGCGGAAATCACGATCCTGCCGGGCATTTCCGCCTTTGTGGGAGCGGATATCGTGGCGGGAATTTACAGCACGGATTTAGGCAAACCTTCGGGCAGTTTCCCGACAGGCGTTGGCTTCCCAGCGGAAGAGTGTGAAACCGCGATGCTGTTGGACATCGGCACTAACGGAGAGATGGCGCTTTACGCGAATCACCGTCTCTTCGTGACCTCTACGGCGGCAGGCCCCGCCTTAGAGGGAGGCAATATCAGCTGTGGAATGCCGGGGGTGGCAGGAGCCATCTCCCATGCTGCGCTTTTTGGAAAAGAAAGGATGGTAGTAAAGACCATCGGAAAGAAACCGCCGGAGGGGCTGTGCGGAACGGGCGTGATTGACGTTGTGTACGAACTGCGCCGGCACCGCCTGATAGATGAAAACGGAACCTTGCAGAGGGAATATGAGAAAACCGGCTATCCGGTGGTGAAAGATCGCCTGTTCTTTACCCAGGAAGATATCCGGCAGGTACAGATGGCGAAAGCGGCTATCCGGGCGGGGATGGAATTGTTATTTGAATACGCGGGGATTGCCATAGGGCAGGTATCCCGTGTCTGGATCGCAGGGGGATTTGGGTTCGCCCTGGATACACAAAAAGCGATTGGGATCGGATTGCTGCCGGAGGGGTTTCGCGGCAAAACGGCAGGCGCGGGCAACAGCGCTTTAGAGGGGGCAAAACGATACCTGACAGAACCGAATGCAGGGGAGAAAATGGCGGAACTTGCAGGGCGCGCAGAGGAAATCAACCTGGCGATGCAGAAGGAGTTTCAGGAGCGTTACGTGCAGTATATGCAGTTTTAACGGCTGCGCGGAGATTCGTTGGCGGAAACTGACCGTACCGACAGGAAGGAGGAAGGATGATGGAAGCGTTGTTCAAACAATTAAGGGAATGGGGCTGTGACGTTGACGGCGCAATGGAGCGTTTCTTAGGAGAGGAGGAGTTATACCGGAACTGCCTTTTTATGCTCACAGAGGACGCCTGCTTTGAAAACTTAAAAAAAGCCTTGGCAGAGGGGGATATAGAAGCGGCATTCCACAATGCGCATACCTTAAAAGGAGTCATTGCCAATATGGGGGTTTCTCCTATGTTTGACGTCATTGTGCAGATCGTAGAACCCCTTCGGGAGGGCGAGCTGGAAGGCCTGATGCCGTTATATGAGGAACTGGTTGAGAAAAAATGTTATTTGAAAAAACAGTTGACGGAGCTGAAATGAAGGTTTATATCGCGGATATTTCCCCCCTCCAAAAGAAGGAGCTGTTTTACGCTTTGTTGGAGCGGCTGCCTGCAGCACGGAGGGAAGCTGTTTGGAAGTGCCGCAGGCGGGAAGATCAGCAGAGAAGCCTTGGGGCGGGGCTGCTGTTGGAGTATGGCCTAAACCGCTTTGGCGTCACCCTTCTGCAGGGGAAAGGCTTGGAAGCTTGCTCTCTGGAAACGGATGAACATGGAAAACCTTTCTTAAAGGAGAGGGCAGATATCTGTTTTAACCTGTCCCATTCGGGAACTCTCGTTGCTGCAGTTTTTGACGCCCACCCGGTGGGAATTGATGTGGAACGGGTGAAAATGGACGGCAGGAACATAGCGGAGCGTTTTTTTTGCCGGGAAGAATGCCAATATTTAGAGGAAGAGCAGTGGGAAAACTGCCGGGAACAGAAATTTGCCGAGCTTTGGACCAGAAAGGAAAGCTATATCAAAGCGGTGGGAGGGGGACTGCTCATCCCTCTGCGCTCCTTTTGCGTGTTAGAGGATGAGATCAAACAGCCGGAAACCTGGTTTCTCCATACCTGTTCCATAGGCGAGGGTTACTGCCTGTCTGTCTGCGGAAGGCGGCCTTTTGAGGCACAAATAGAAACCGTAGCATTTGACGGAGAAATGAAAAAACGGTATAATGAATCTCTGTGAAGGAGGGAAAATTCATGTACGACGAATTGACCGAACAGGACATCCAAAAGATGGAAGAAGAGATAGAATACCGTAAGCTGGTAGTGCGCAAGCAGGCGTTAGAGGCGGTAAAAGAAGCAAGAGCCCATGGCGATTTAAGCGAGAATTTTGAATACCATGCGGCCAAAAAAGATAAAAACCAAAACGAGAGCCGTATCCGGTATCTTGAAAAAATGATAAAAACAGCGAAAATCATTTCTACGGAATCCGCGGAAGACGAGGTGGGGATTAACAATACCGTCACGGTGTATTTCGAGGAGGACGAGGAGGAAGAAGTCTATAAATTGGTCACGACCGTCCGGGGAAATTCCCTGAAAAACCTCATCAGCAACGAGTCGCCTCTTGGCAAGGCGTTGATGGGGCGTAAAGTCGGCGACAGGGTAGAAGTGAAGGTAAACGAGAATTATTCTTATTATGTTACCATACGTAAAATAGAGAATACCGTGGATGACGGAACGGATCGACTGCGGAGTTTTTAAAGAGAGAATCCGGATAAAAAATGCAGCAAAAGAGAGGAAGCCATGAAACTGACAGAATTATTGAAATCCGATGAAGTAACTATTTCCTGTGAACTTTTTCCACCCAAAAAAGGGGCACAGCTTGCAAATTATAAAAAAATTGTAAAAGAAATGGCAGAGTTAAAGCCTGCCTATATGAGCGTCACCTATGGGGCGACAGGGGGCACCTCCGATTATACGGTGGAGCTTGCCCATGAGGTCTGCAACGTAAATCATGTTCCGGCATTGGCGCATCTGACCTGTTATTCTTCCACCAAGGAGAAGGTTGCCGCTGTCATCCGGGAATTGAAAGAGCACAACATTGAAAATATACTGGCGCTTCGGGGGGATATTCCGCAGAATGCCGATTTTCCCCTGCCCAATCAATACCGGCACGCCAGTGAGCTGATTGCGGATATCAAAGCCCAGGGGGACTTCTGCATCGGGGGCGCCTGCTATCCGGAGGGGCATCCCGAAGCGCAGACCATTTATGAGGACTTAGATCATCTGAAAGAAAAAGTGGATGCCGGCTGTGAATTTCTGACCACACAGATGTTTTTTGATAACAACATTTTATATAACTTCATGTATAAAGTATTAAAAAAAGGAATTGACGTGCCGGTCGTAGCGGGGATCATGCCAGTCACCAACGCCAGTCAGGTAAAAAATATTGTTTCCCTTTCCGGCAACATGGTTCCGCCGCGGTTTTTAGCCATTGTGGACCGATTCGGCGGGAAGCCGGAGGCGATGAAGCAGGCAGGCATTGCCTATGCCACGGAGCAGATTATTGATTTGATTGCCAACGGCGTGAACCATGTACACATTTATACGATGAATAAGCCTGACGTTGCAGGGGCAATTTTAGAGAATCTCTCGGATATCTATGTGAGGGAACGATAAATGGAAGCGTAAAGACGGACGAAACGTGGGAAATCATGTGAAAAAACCGTTGGGAAATCAGAAAGAAAAGGCTTGCCGCGGCAGCCTGGAGGTAGGGATAGCATGAAGAAACAGGAAGAATTATTCCATGAAATTGCAGAGTTAATGAAAGCGACGAAAGAGAGAAAGATTCACTGGAATCTGGAAGTGCAGACCACGGAAGGAAACGATCCGTCGGAAAAACCGGTAGAGTCAGAAGACGGCGTTACCTGGACGGTAGATGAGTGCTATGTCTCTTATTATTGCCAATATAAGGGAAAAGAGTTTTGCATGATTACCTACGAAATGATAAAGACGGCGGGAGAGAAAGTTTCCACCAGCAATATGGTGTTCCTGCCGCCGCTTGGCGTGCGTTTGTTCGATCTGCGCACGCTGCTGCCCCACAGTGTGGAGGTTTCCTATGTGCTGTTAGATCAGATCCATAAATTGTGGGTGATGCTGTTTGATATGTACAAAGAAGACCGGGGCAACGTCCATGTGGAAATCAGGACGGAAGTGTTAAAAATCGAGGATTAAAAACGAACGGCATATAAAAAAGGAGTCAGACATTCATTTATGACGAATTATGAAATGATGGAAATTGCCATGCGTCAGTCCGCAGAAGATATTGGATGTTCCGCGGAGGATTTTAAGGCAGATAAAAATGTAGTTCTTACTTTTAAGATGGGAAAGAATGCCCGCAAATATTACAAGGAGCCGATTACCTGTAACTTCGTTTCCTATGGAAATAATATCGTGGCGGCTTCCATAGACGAAACCCTGGATCTGGTATCCGAATATGTGAGAAAATTTGAATTTTACAGATGCTTTGAAACGCCAAATTTTCACTGGCTGAATGAGCGTCTGATAGAGAAAGGACATAAAATATGTTTTATGTCTGAGTATTATCTGCCGGACATAAACCGGATCCCCACCCTTTCGTGCCCTTACGAAACCCGCATACTAAATCAGGAAGATTTTAGGGAGCTGTATTTGCCAGAATGGAGCAATGCGCTTTGTGAGGATCGCCGGCACTTGGACGTTCTTGGCATCGGGGCCTATGACGGAAACAGGCTGATTGGATTGGCCGCCTGCTCTGCCGATTGCGAAGAGATGTGGCAGATTGGCGTGGATGTTTTGCCGGAATACCGGCGGCAGGGAATCGCCTGTGCCCTCACAAGCGCCCTCGCAAAAGAAATCATAAGCAGAGATAAGGTACCGTTTTACTGTACGTCGTGGTCAAATCTCAGGTCAGTCCGAAATGCAGTTAAGAGCGGCTTTGTTCCCGCCTGGGTGGAAATGACTGTAAAACCTGCAGCAGTTGTTGATGGAATGAATCGGTAAATTATAATTTTGCTGAAACAAAAAAGAGATGGAGGCTGCCTATGAACATCCATAACATCAATTTTACATCTTTTATTCGTGTGGCAGAGGCTGGCAGCTTTAACAAGGCGGCAGAGGATCTGCACATTACCTCCACTGCGCTGATCAAACAGATCAATCTGCTGGAGAGCGATCTTG
>CANQUZ010000160.1 GCA_947627165.1 uncultured Roseburia sp. | reverse complement strand
AACAGTTCAGCCCACGCCATTCGCAATCCCGCACTACGTGCTTCAAAGCTTACTATCGTAAGCTGATTGCTCATGAATGGGCGTTCTGCTCATAAGCAGTCTCGTATGCTCATTCATGCAAGCATGATTCGCCTACGGAACTGCTTATGGCTGAACTGTTACAGAATCTTGCCGATACGATAAAATTCTTCTTGAAAAAGATATCTACATCTAGTATTCTAATGATAGAAAACTGGTTTGTTTTTGAATTATGATAATGGATAGAGATTAGATATGGGGAGCAAGTTAAGTTATGGCAGTACCAAATGAAAAACCTATTGTAAGGGTCACGATGGATGAGATGGAGGCATTTCTGCTGCTTCCGATGCCGGAAGATGGGGAAGAGTACGATGTTCCGTATCTCATTCAGGTATTGAATGAAAACGGAGTTACAGCCGGTATTGATCAGGAGGAACTCGCTTCTATGCTGACAGCAAAAGTCTATGAGCGGGAGTGCCTGGTGGCAAGGGGGACTGCGCCCATAGACGGCGTAGACGGATATTACGAGTACAAATTCAGAACAAGTACGGACAGCAAGCCGTCTGTACGGCCGGACGGATCGGTGGATTACTGGTCCATACACGCCATAGAGGTTGTTGTGGCAGGGCAGGAGCTTGTGGTGTACCATCCGCCGATTCCGGGGGCGGACGGGATGAATGTGAAAGGCAAAGTCCTTCAGGCAAAGAGGGGCAGGGAGCAGCTGCCCATTAAGGGCAAAGGCTTTGAGCGGTCGCCGGACGGCCTTAGCTATAAGGCGACGATAGACGGCAAGATTGAGCTGCAGAGCGACCGCATGGTGGTTTTGCCGGTGCATGAGATATTCAGCAATGCCCATATCACCACAGGAAACATTGATTTCCGCGGCGACGTCGTCATCCATGGCGGCGTGGAGACCGGGCTTGTCATCAAGGCGACGGGGAGCATCACCATTGACGGCGTAGTGGAGGCCTGCACCTTAGAGGCAGGCAAGGACATCATTTTAAGAAGCGGTATGTTAGGCGGCAATAAGGCTTCTGTGAAGAGCAAGGGCAATATAACGGCAAAATTCTTTGAGTTTACAAACATCGAATGCGACGGAGACATTAATGTGGATGTGCTTTTGGACTGCAATGTAAACTGCCAGGGAAAGCTGATTATGAACGACAGGAAGGGCAGCATTATCGGCGGGGAAATTTTTGCGATACAGGGCGTGGAAGTCACCAACCTCGGCAACGACGCGGAGAAAAAGACAGAGGTGTCCATCGGAGCCAGCGTGGAGGTATACAGCAGGCTTCATTTCCTTGAGAAAAAAATCCAGACTACCGAGACGGATCTGCAGAAGATAGAAACGGGCTTAAAGCAGTTTGAAGCCCTTGAGGTAGAGCGTGGGGTGAGCTACGCCAATGATCCGAGGCGCCTGCAGCTGCTCCGGGTTAAGATTGGATATATGGCGACTCTCGCCAGCGACAGGGAAGAGGAGAAAAAGCTGCGCCGTTTAGTGGAGCGATCCAAGGGGGCGTGCATTTCTGTGCTGAATGAAGTATATCCGGGCGTCATTGTCCGCATTGGAGAAATGAGGTTTGACATTCGCAATATTGGAAAATCCATAGAATTTTACAAGTTAGACGATCGGATTTCGACACGTCCATGCTATAGAAATGTCAAATAAAACATCTTTCTGCGATAAAACAAAAACTTAAGACAAAATGACTTGATTTTAACCGCCGCTATATTATAATGGGAAAAGAGTATAATATGGCGGCGGTTTTATGCCTGAAAAACGGGAATGCAGGGCAATCAAGGCGCCGCTGCCCTTAGCAGAGCCGAGATGGAAACAGCGGAGAAATGAGAGGAATTATGATTAATTTTGAAGAAGAATTAAAAAATTTCAAACCGAGTTTAGAGGTAGAGGAAGCAGAGCAGGCAATATACAGCCATGAGTTGACGGATATGACCGATGTGTTGAGAGAGATGATGCGCGAGGCGAAAGAGAGACGGGCAGAATAAAAAGATAGAAGAAGAGGGAAACCATGGAATGTTATCATTGCGGCGCAAAGCTGGGACGGGAAGATTTTTGTCCGGAATGCGGAGAGAATGTAAAAGTTTATAAGAGAATTATCGTTGCTTCGAATATCTGCTATAATGAGGGATTGGCGAAGGCAGGGGTGCGGGATTTGTCCGGCGCGGCGGAGAGCTTGAGGGCCAGCCTGAAATTTAACAAATTTCATACAGACGCGAGGAACTTATTGGGGCTTGTCTGCTTTGAGATGGGCGAGGTAGTGGAAGCTCTGACCGAATGGGTCATCAGCAAAAATTATCAGCCCAAAGGAAACCGCGCCAGTTATTATTTGGATCAGGTACAGAACAACCGCGCCAGCTTAGAGAGCATCAACCAGACCATTAAAAAATATAATCAGGCGCTGCTTTATTGCAGGCAGGACAGCAAAGACTTAGCGATTATCCAGCTGAAAAAAGTAGTGTCCTTAAATCCGCGGCTGGTGAGGGGGCATCAGTTGCTGGCATTGCTCTATATGCAGGAGGGGAAATACGATTTGGCAAAAAAATCACTGCAGAATGCCGGCAAAATCGATTCCAACAACACCACCACCCTCCGCTATCTGAAAGAGGTGAACAGCCGGCTTCGTGGCAGCAATCCCCCAAAAGCCAAAAAAGAAGATAGAATCTCCTATCAGAGCGGGAATGAAACCATTATACAGCCCAAGTATATCAAGGAAACCTCGTCCTCGATGGGGACCATTGTCAATATGGTCATTGGAATCGCCATCGGGGTGGCGATTACCTGGTTTTTGATTGTGCCGGGTGTCAAGCGGCAGGTACAAAATGAAGCGAAGACAGAGGTGCTAGAGGCAAACAATGCCATATCCTCAAAGAACCAAAATATCAGCTCGCTGGAGCAGCAGGTTGAGGAGCTGACCAATCAGGTTTCCGCTGCAAAAGAGGACGAGGAGAGCGCGAAGAGCCGGATTAGCAGCTACGAGCAGCTTCTGCAGGCGTATGCCGCATATGTGGGCGGCGAGACGGAAAAGGCGGGGACTGCTTTGGGCAATGTCCATGAGGAGTACTTAAACGGAGATTCCAAATCTCTGTATGATTCGCTCAACGCCCAGATAAACGCAGAATATCTTTCGTCCTTATACCAGGAGGGATACGCCGCTTACAACGCTCAGAATTTTGAGGAGGCGATTGCAAAGCTGGAAAAAGTGGTGGAGGCCGACGAGACGGCGGAGAACGGTTACGCCATTTATTATCTCGCGCAGGCTTACCGGAAAAACAACGACCTGGAGACAGCAAAAATCTATTACCAAAAGATTGTGGAGCTATATCCGGGTACGGAGCGCGCCGCTAACGCCCAGAGCTATCTGGCCATTGAAGAATAAAGTGATCAACAAAAGACGTCTGTAACAGGGCGTCTTTTTTATATGAAAAAGCAGGGAGGTTTGCAATGGAAAATTATTACGAGAAGGAAAACGGCTGCCTGACGGTCTTTATGCCAAAGGAAATTGACCACCATCAGGCAAATTTGCTGCGGATGGAAACGGATTTGCTGATAGATGCCTACCATGTGAGGCGTCTGGTATTTGATTTCTCCAAGACGGAATTTATGGACAGTTCCGGCATCGGCGTTATCATAGGAAGGTGCAGGAATTTGGGATATCAGGGGGGAGAGGTGTCCGCCCAAAATTTAAATGAACGCATTCAAAAGATTTTCTTAGTCTCCGGGCTGCAGAAAATCATAAAAATAGTTTGAAAAACGCGCCTGCGCGGCTCGTTGTGCCGATGGAGCCTGCAGGTTAGAAAGGATCAGGTGTTAGTATGCAGAGTAAAAATGAGATGAAACTGGAATTTGATGCCCGCTCCGTCAATGAAGGGTTTGCCCGGTTGTCAGTGGCGGCTTTTATTGCAGGGGAAAACCCGACGTTAGATGAGCTTTCCGATATTAAGACGGCAGTTTCGGAAGCAGTCACCAATGCTATCATACACGGATATGACGATCCGGAACAAAAGGTCGTCCTCTGCTGTAGGCTGGAGGGAAAAACCATAGAGATTACCGTGGAGGATCGGGGCAAGGGGATCGCGGATGTGAAAACGGCAATGGAGCCTTTTTATACCACAAAGCCCGAATTAGAGCGCTCCGGCATGGGATTTGCTTTTATGGAAGCTTTTATGGACGAGGTGCAGGTCATATCGGCGCTGGGGGAGGGAACCAAAGTCATCATGCGGAAAAGAATAGGCGTGTAGAGGTGGGGGCATGGAACGTTTCGCGGAACTGATACAACAGGCTCACGAGGGGGATAAAAGTGCGCGGGACAGGATGGTATCGGATAATTTAGGGTTGGTACATGCTGTTGCAAGGAGATTCGATCATAGAGGGCATGACAGGGAGGAATTGTTTCAGATTGGATGCATTGGCCTGATGAAAGCCATTGATAAATTTGATGTCAACTTAAACCTTGCCTTTTCTACGTATGCAGTTCCTCTTATAACGGGAGAGATCCGGCGGTTTCTAAGGGACGATGGGATGGTGAAGGTCAGCAGGACCTTGAAGGAGAACGCCTGCAGAATACAGAAAACAAGGGAATTTTTATGCAGGGAATTGGGGAGGGAGCCGACTCTGATGGAGGTTTCAGCGGCGTCAGGGCTTTCTTCGGAGGAAATTGTCATGGCGCTTGAGGCCAATAAGGAAGTGGAATCCATCTATCAGCCGGTATATGAAAAAGACGGGGACGAGCTGCTTTTAGTGGATCAGCTATGCGGTGGGGAAAAAGAAGACTTTACCAGAGAGGAGCCGGAAAAAGAAGCGGTTTTAAACAGGATGGTAATCGACCAGCTGCTGAATTTGTTGGATGAAACGGAGAGGAGGCTGATTCAACTGCGGTATTTCGACAATCAAACACAGGCTCAGATAGCGGAGGAACTGGAGATGACTCAGGTCCAGGTCAGCCGGTTGGAAAAAAAGATTCTGCTGCGCCTGAGAGAACATATCAAGTGACGCTTGAGGAAAAGGCAAAAAAATGCTACAGTTGTGTTTAGAAAAAACGTAACAGTTCAGCCCACGCCATTCGCAATCCCGCACTACGGGCTTCAAAATTGCTCATGAACGGGCGTTC
>CANQUZ010000159.1 GCA_947627165.1 uncultured Roseburia sp. | reverse complement strand
AGATGCCAGTTCCTTTAAGTTTCCGGCATAGGCACAGGTAAAGGCAACGCTTTCCCCACGCTCCTCCGCCATGTCGATGGCATCGTTCCAGTCTGCGCCCCGCAGCCTGATATGGTTGTGGTCGCCCACCTCATAAAAGGCGCACAGGTTCTGCAGCAGCAGATGCTCTAAAATGCTTCCCTGATACACATCCCCCTCTTTTGTCTTCTGCAGTGAGCCATAGGAAAGACTCCATTCCTCATCCTTTCCTGTCCCACGCTCAACCTGCCGGTCTTTAAAATAAGCCGTCTCTTCTTCTAAGATCCGGATATCTCCCGTCTGCTCCATATAAAGCTTTGTTGTGAGAAACGGCCAGAAACCGTGATCCATCCAAACCCTCGTGATATTATTGCGGTCTGCAATAAACTCCCCCGGTTTCGTGCCGATAATCGTGGCATTCGTCCCATCCATGCGCACGCCGCCATAATTATCCAATATCATCTTCCGCACGCCGTCGGGATTCATTATCAAGAGCGCCAGACAATCCTGCCAGAGATCCCTCCAGCCTCTGCCGCCTTTGCCGTAATCGTGGTGCGGAAGGAACGAGCAGCCGTAAATCCTGCGCAGGAAAGGCTGAAAGCTCACCCAGCGCATAAAATTGTCAAACCGCGCATCTCCGGTATGGTAGGACACGTTCACCTGCTCCTGCCAATACTGCTGCAACGCTCCAAGGGCTTCCTCCACCTGTCCTGCCGTCCGGTAAGCACGGACAATCTCTGCAATCTCCTCTTCCTCTTTTGTCACGCCGATCATGACGGTATAGCAGACGCTCTCCCCAGGCTGTAAGGTGACATCCGCAAAGCGAAGGCCTCCCATAGCCTCTTTTCCTCCGAAACGCTCCCCCGCCGGAACGCCGGTTCTGTTCTCCACGAGGGCACGCGGGTGGGTAAATGTGCCGCCCTCTCCGATATAATCTGCTGTGACGGGATAAAAGGACACCGGAAATGCTCCGTTGCCATCCGCGCCGCAGACAAAATAGGTCATTTGGTTTTTCTGATGGCCGCGCTCGTCAAAAGAGAGCGTCGGTTTTATCTCCACTCCGCACTCTGTGGTTTTGATGCGGTGCAGCAGCGAAGTCACGTGCCTGTGGTCACGAATGTTGTCGGCGCTCCTGCCATAAAGCGGAATGGCTGCAACCGGAGTGACCGTCTGCGCTTTTGCATCCGTATTGGTAATTTCAACCTGCATCAGCTCTACGTTATGGGCAAGCGGGACAAAACTTGTCACCTTCGCAGCCAATCCGTATTTCTGGGAGCTGCGCTCCATCTTATGCCACATCAGGCCGGCAGTAAGCGTGCTCTCCTCCTCTTCCTCCGTAAACCGGCAATTCTCCGCTTCGGCAGAAGCGCCCACCGCTGACCAGATTCCGCGCCCCTCTACAAGGCACCAGAAATTCCTGCCGGAACGGTTGTTGTGCAGGTTATCGACACTCACCGGTTCCATCACAAAGGTATTCTGATCCAGCTTTAAATCTCCGCCCAGATTCGGCGTAACGGCCCCTTTCAGCCCTTTCTCCCCCGCAATGGGAAAATACAGCCCGCTGACCGTTTCCGGCCTGTTTATTCTAAAACTTCCCGTGCTATCTATAAATGTAATGTGTTCCATCCCCAGGAACCTCCCTCTTATTTTCTTCCTGATGTAAAAAATGTGGCATCACCCAAAAGCAATACCACATTTCTTCATGTTCGACAATCTAACCTTTCACGCCTCCTAATGCAACACCCTGTACGATGAATTTAGAAAGCAGGAAATAGATTACAATGACCGGAAAAATGGAAAATGCGATCATCATATATAATTGTCCCATATCAAACTTTGCAAAATCTGCGCTCCGCAGGAATGCAATCCACAGCGGCAGCGTCTTTTTTTCCGCCTTTGTAAGCATTAACGCAGGCGTAAAGTAATTGTTCCAGCTGGAAACAAATCCGAATATCGCCTGAACCGCAATCGCCGGTTTCAATAACGGCAGCACAATCGCATTGAATGTGTAAAACTCGCCGGAACCGTCAATTCTTGCCGCCTCCACAATTTCAAGCGGAAGGGAACTCTCCATGTACTGTTTCATGAAGAAGAACACGGCAGGAGCCGCAATCGCTGGTACAATCAGCGGTATATACGTATTTTTTAAATTCATGGCTGTCATCATGTTGACGAAACCAAGAGCTCCAACCTGAGTTGGAATTGTCATAATCAGCAGGATAAAGTTCATCACTGCTTTTTTGATCCTGAAATCATAGGCATGAATTGCATATGCCGTCATAGCTGAAAAATATACGGAAAGCACAACTGTCGCCGTTGAAACAAACAGGCTGTTCAGCATACCCCGCACAATCAGGATCGTTTCATTGTGCACTGTATTGTTAAAATTCGCTGCAAGCGAACCGCCCGGTACCAGCGAAAATCCCTGCTGAATAGCGGAGTGTGACCGTGTCGTATTGATCAAAAGCATCAAAAACGGAAACAGGCAGGCGAGTGTCAGAAGGAGCAGTACGAAATAGCAAATGGCTCTTTTTACTCTCAATTCAGCAGAATATGATTTTTCTTTTTCCATTTCACCACTCATCCTTTCTCACTCGTCAATGTTTTAAATACCACTATGGAAAGCGCACCGGTTACAATAAAGATAAGTACGGAAAGAGCGCCCGCCATACCATAGTTTTTGTTAAACAGATGGTTATTCAAGTACATAATCAGCGTCATCGTAGTACGATCCGGCTGTCCTAGTCCGTTGGTAAGGATCTGAGGCAAATCAAACATCTGCAATCCGCCGATTAATGAGGTAATCAGCGTATACACCATGATGGGACGTAACAGCGGCATCGTAATGTGCGTAAAGATCTGCATGGAAGTCGCTCCGTCTACCTCCGCCGCTTCACAAAGCGAAGGGTCAATTCCCATCATTCCCGCCATAAGTATGATGGTGGTGTTACCGAACCACATCAAAAAGTTCATCAGCGCGATCAGACCCCTTGCCCCCCAGGTTGAGGACATGAAGTGAATGGATTCGGAAGTGATCCCAAGATCCATCAGGATGTTATTGATTGGCCCGTCGTTTGCAAAAAGCGCAAAGAACAACATAGAGATCGCAGACGCCATGATTAAGTTCGGCATATAAATGACTGTCTTAAAAAATCCCTGACCTTTCAGCCTTAAGCGCGAGTTTGTAAACCATGCTGCAAGCAGCAGCGAAACTGCGATCTGCGGAACAAATCCGATGATCCACATAATCAATGTGTTTGCCGTATATTTCAGCAGATCGCCCTCGCTTATCAGCTTTGCGTAGTTGGCTAGCCCTACAAAGTTAGGCCCGATCTGATTCAGACCTGACATATAGTTTTCAAAAAAACTATAGTAGAACGTAGACAACATAGGGATCAGAGAAAAGATGCAGTACACCAGGAAAAATGGTATCAAAAATATGTACCCCCACTTTGCGTAGCTTAAATGTTTTCCCTTGTGACTCTTAATGGTTCCCATTTTTCTCCCTCCTCACTAAAACGCAAAGGTCTTATTTTGTTAACTCCGGATATTTCTCAATCGCAGCTTTGTAGAAGTTCTCAAGAGCGGTGTCGTAATCAACAACGCCTTCAAAGTACTCATGCATTGCAGACTGGATGCTCTCGTTTAAGCCCTGGTCGTAATCGCAGATGTTGCTTAAGTCGATTTTCTTTGCAGATTCTGCAAACAGAGCGATGTGGTTCTGTCCGCCTAAGAAGTCAGATTTGTAATCGCTTGCTGCAATCTCTTCCATTGCTGCCATGTTGTTGGTGTAATCCTGTGTATCCAAAGTGATCTGTTTCATGGTATCTGCATCGCAGGTCATTCTTAACATAAGGTCTTTGATGAATGACACGTTGTCTGTTCCAGCTGCTGCGCAGATCCAAGAACCGCCCCAGTAATATGGCATCGGGCCTTCGCATACTGCGTAATCGCCGAAGATACCCTGTCCAACCTCATCCGGTTTGTCGTCGCCGCCTTTTGCATTGCCTTTTAAGGTGAAGTTAATGCCCCAGGTAGAGTAGAAGAAACCGAATACTTTGCTGCCAGGACCCTGGTCTGCACTCCATTCCGGAGCCCATAAGGTTGTTTTATTGTTGTATCCGTTGTCTGTGTATTCTTTGGTCTGATCGATCCATTCCTGAATTTTCTCATCGATTACAATCTTGCCGTCCTGTACCCATGGAGCTGACATATTGTTAGAGAAGGTACGGTAGCTGTCGTCATAACCAGAAAGCATGAAATAACCTGCATCTTTCATTTTTGCTGCAGCTTCGTCAAACTTGGTCCAGTCAGAAAGCTGTGCCTGTACTTCGGTAGGATCATCTGTGCCAAGCACTTCTTTTGCGATAGAACGTCTGTAAGCAAACAGACCCGGTGTTGCCTGCCAGCTCACTGCTTTCAATGCGCCGTCTGCACTTACGACATCTTTCGTGTACTGATACTGCTGAGCCAGATCAGCTTCCGTCAAACCGATATCGTTTACAACGTCAAGGGTGTAGTCTGTCTTTGTGTACTTGCTTGCATAGTCCGCCTCAATCAAGAAAACGTCGATCTTGTCGTCATCTGCTGCGGAATCCTGCTGCTGCAGTGTTGCGTCAAGGTTGTTCTGATAAGCGTTGTTCTCATTTGCCACGATGGTGAATTTTACTTCCACGCCGTGCGTGTCAGCCAGATCTGCTGCATATTTTTCATACAGATTTTTAAATTCCTCGTTCCATACGTAGATGTTTACAACTTTTCCCTCAGCTGCAGGAGCTTCTGCCTGCGCCTCGCTGTTGCCGCCGCCAGCATTCTCTGTGTTTGCCGGAGTATTTGCGGCGCCGCCGCCTGCGTTGTCATCTGCGGGAGCCTTGTCACCACAGCCTGTCATGGTTGCCAGCATCGCTGATACCAGCAAAAGACTTACTAACTTCTTTTTCATCTTGTAATCCTCCTTTTTTTGTTGGTGTTACCTGATGGTTAAAGTCTATCATTTTTGTTTTTTATATTATACAAAATTAATAACAAAAATATCATATTTATGTCCTAATAAACAATTCGTTTTCCTGCATTTTCCCAAAAATACCACATTTTTCTTTTATTTTGTAACAGTTCAGCCATAAGCAGTCTCGTAGGCGAATCATGCTTGCATGAATGAGCATA
>CANQUZ010000158.1 GCA_947627165.1 uncultured Roseburia sp. | reverse complement strand
TCGATTGTCCATGATCTGGCGGCGAAATTTATAAAAATGGAGGGGGAGACGGAGGATTACCAGGTGTACGGAGACGCTCTGATGTATGGGGGCGTCCTGTTAAAGCAAGGATTTGCCGCTACAGGCTATAATAACGAAGTGCGGTATTTTCCGGATTTCGGCTCCAGGATGTATTTTATGGAGGCGGTGGAAGATCCGCTTCTTTAGAAAATGCCTTGTTTCATAATTGCCTCATTCCGTGCGGATGCTGCTGGGTGGGGCAGTTTTTTCGTTGTTCTAAAAAGATTTACTGTGAAAAACAGTGCTGATGAAATCTGCAAAATAAAAATATTCGCGGACAAAAATAGCATGATTTGCGGACAAGGGAATCCTATTAAGAAATAATATGTTAAAGTTTAAATACCATATGGAATACAAAAGACGAGGAGATAAAAGAAATGAAAAAGAATGTATTACCATTCTGCGACAGCGAACAAAACAAGTTCAGGATGGAAAAAAACGGAAGCGAAAGCATATACGCAGCAGTATGTAGGTACAAAAACGGCAACTGCCTATTGGAACTGCCGATAAAATCAGGAGAGGTATGAAGGATAATGAAGAGAGTATCTTTGATTGGTAATCTGCGTTATCTTGGCGGTCTTTTGATAGCAATGCAGGGCATATTACTTGCCCTGCTTGCTCTCTTAGTATTAAATGACGCATATATGGAACAGTGGAAAGCATACGGCCATGGCGCAGATTCGATGACAGTGTATTTAGACAGCATATCAGAAGAAAAAAGATATGAGTTAGAAGCGTATCTGTATCAGAAAGCAGAAAAAGATCACTTGTTTTTGATACGGCGGGAGACGTCATTGGCGGAGGATGGATCTTTTTCGGGATATACATTTGGAGTATATGGTGATGTTGAAAAAAATGAGGTTTCGCTCTCCTTTTATGGCAAGATAGTGTTAGACGGCAGTATGCTGTCGGAACTTATGCAGTCGGAGGAGGATGAGGCTACTCTTGGCATAGATAAGGGAAGTGCGTACAGCCTTGGAGATATACCGCAGATACATTTTGGCGACCGGATTGTATTAAAAAAACTCCAGACGCTGATAGAGGAAAGCGGTACCATACAGGGAGAGTATACAATCGTGGGGGCGGATGAAAGCAGAAATTGGGAAATTCTGACGGATTTGTCTGGAATATGCCAAACCCCGGAAGAAGTTCTGCTTACCTCTATGAAAGGAGAAGAGACAGACAGCGGCTTTAAAAAGCGGTGGTTATGGTATTTATTCTGGCACAGATGATATTGAATGCGGTATTCTTTATCATTATTACGCTGCAGAATTTGGACAAAGGCGGCAAACTGGCATTATTGGGCTGGTCAAGGGGGGCGTTTTGCTATGAGCTATTCGGTTGGTTTTTATGGTTTTCAGTGATTGCCGTACCGGTCTTAACGATTGTGGGAATTGTGTGGTCGGGATGGACGAAAGTTTCCATTTCCTATGTTGGGTTTTTCTTTTTGTATGCCGTTTTGAATATGATTTTAACGGCGGCAGAAATCGGGATTTCTGTGGCAATTCAGATGTCAATCAGTCCGTTAAGCGCAATTATGGGGAGATTTCCGAAGAAAGCGCTTTATTTCCTTGGAATACTGGCTTATTTAGGCGTGAGCGCCGGAATTGTTTATTGTGGACTTTATGTAGATTCGACTATGTATATGATTTCGGAAAATGCCAGATTGTCAGAACGATGGAAAGCGGTATCGGATTATCAGGTTTTAAGAAACGTATCTGTTGGAAATGATGAAAGTTCCTTTGCCGGAGCATCCTTAGAGTTTGATCAGGGGATGTTTGATTGGTATCGGGAGATCCATGACGAAGACGGTGTTTATTTAATTCAGGCAACTCGTTATGATGATGGGGTGTTAGACCTTTGGAGAAAAAATGAGATATACACAACTGTTCCGGAAGAGGCATTCTGGTATTTTGCTTTTTCAGAAACATATATCCGGGAATTGGGAATCAAGGTAAGCGACGAAGTTCTTAAGGCGGCGGAAGATGGGGTTCGGGTGTATCTTATTCCTTCCAATATGTCGGAGAAAAATAAGGCTGAGGTACAGGCATGGCTTGAGGAGTCTGCTGTAAAAGGGATTCGGGAAGGGGATATAGAGACAACTTTTAATGCGGAACGTGAGATAAAATTTGTGGAATATGAATATGGGGAAGAATTTTTTACCTGGTCTGCGGATTCGGCAGAGGAAAGTGTCTGCAGGATGCCCGTGATATATATTTGTACGCCTGAAAACATGACCTATTTTGAATCGGAAAGTCTGCGTGCAACAGGAATGAACGGCTATATCAAATTTAAAAACAAAGAGACGGCGGAGAGATGCTTAGACAGCGGATTTTTAGAACGATTTCGCTTAAATGACAACCAGCTGACGTTCCTTAGCGTCGAGGCATATATAGACGGACTGCAGAAGGAGTTAAAGAGTACGATCGCATGGTTTGGGCTGGCATTTTTGATTTTGGCTGCCATACTGTCCGGCATACTGGTGGCGCTGGCGGCAGTGTTCCGCATAGCAAATCAGGAAAAACTGAATGTGCAGAAATTTTTGGGATATGGTTTTTGGGATATGTATAAGAAACCTATGGTAATGCTGGTCATTGTTATGGCGGCAGAAATAATCGCTATGTTGTCCGGCGGTTCAAAATTTGGATTGCTCGGTATGCTTTTGGTAGCAGTTGTGCAGATATTTATTTTTGTGAAGTATATGACAAAAAATGAAATCAGTAATATACACTTGGCTTTTAAGGAGAGATAGTCTATGTCAAAATCGGTTGAAATCCATCATCTTTCAAAATCATTTGGGAAAAGAGAGATATTCAGAAACTTCAGTCTGGAAATAGAAGAGGGGGAATTTGTTGCGATTATAGGTCCGAGCGGGTGTGGGAAATCTACACTGCTTAATATGATAGGGCTTTTGGAGAAGCTGGATGAGGGGACAATTAAGGTTGGAGGTAAAAAACTTCCAGGAATTGAGGGGAAAAGGGCAACGATGATTCGGCGCAATAAAATCAATTATTTATTTCAATCCTATGCCTTGATTAATGATATGACCGTAATGCAAAATCTGCTTATTGCAATGAACTTTATCAATCGTTCTAAAAAAGAAAAAGTCCGCAGAACTCAAATGGTATTAAAACAGGTTGGGTTATTAGAACTAAAGGATGAGAAGATCAATACATTATCCGGAGGAGAGCAGCAAAGAGTAGCAATCGCCAGAACGATTTTAAAACCGGGGGATATCATTTTGGCGGATGAACCAACCGGGGCATTAGATTCGGAAACTGCTGAAACAGTATTTTCCCTTATGATGGACTTGAGTAAAAAATATGGAAAAACAGTTATTATGGTAACACATAACAGGGAGCTGGCGCGCAGGGCAGACAGGATGATTGATCTCGCAGATACCATCGACTCCAAAAAAGTCAAAATACAATGAAACTCATTTAATCAGAACAGCGCAGTATATAAAGGAGAAGCAGGAAGATACGGAAACAGTGCAACTCTTTTGACAGCTTGTAGTTCTTTTGCCAGCTCGGCTTGAGGTTTATCTGACTCTGTGGTACAATCCTACTAGGGGCATGGGTTTAGCCACACTCATAGTTGGGGTACTGGATTCAGCAGTGGGTTTCCCGACTCGGATTTGCATAGGATAAGGGGAGAAATATTTTGAGCATATCACGCAGGGAGCAGGATTTGAGGCGCATAAAGGCACTCAGGTATATGGATGATGATTTTATGAAAGTGTGTCTCAATGGAAATATTAAGGGTACGGAGTTTATCATCCGGACCATATTAGGGGATAGTAATATAAGGGTTAAGTCGGTGAGTACACAGGATGAGATAAAGAATTTGTTCGGTCATTCGGTCATCCTTGACATCCATGCGGTGGGTTCTGACGGCGTTGAGTTTGATGTGGAGATTCAGCGGGCAGACCGGGGCGCAGTGGCAAGGAGGGCGAGGTATCACAGCAGTCTTTTGGATTCGCGCCTTTTAAAGGCTGGTGAGGAGTATGATTCCCTAAAGGATACATATGTGATTTTCATAACAGAGCATGATGTGTTGAAGGAGGGGAAAGCGTTATACCGCATAGACAGGCACTACATGGTTGATGGCGTTATGAAGCCGTTCAATGACGGCTCGCATATCATTTATGTGAACGGTGAGTACCGTGGGGAGGATGAAATCGGAAAGCTGATTCACGATTTTTCCTGCACAGACCCAGACGAAATGTATAATGAAGATTTGGCGGAGCGGGCAAGATATTTCAAGGAAGATGAGGAAGGAGTGAAATCCATGTGTAAGATGTTAGAGGATATGTGCAGAGAGGCATCGTTAGAAACTGCAAGGGAAACTGCAGAAAAAATGCTTCAGGATGGGATGCCTTTGGATAAAGTATCCCGCTATACGAAGTTAACGATGGAGGAGATAAAGAAAATTGAGAACGAAATACGACAGTTGATAGAGACCTGAGTAAGGGATGGCAGTTAAATTTCTGTGTTGGCAAGCAGGAAAATGTTAGCTGTTATCCTAATGGTAACAGTTCAGCCCACGCCATTCGCAATCCCGCACTACGGGCTTCAAAATTGCTCATGAACGGGCGTTCTGCTCATAAGCAGTCTCGTATGCTCATTCATGCAAGCATGATTCGCCTACGAGACTGCTTATGGCTGAACTGTTACTCCTAATGCGATAAAGCTAATGGTAACAGTTCAGCCCTGCGACTGGACTGAATAAAAAAGTTATTGTAAAAACGCTGAAATTTTTTATTGTCCTTTTGCCTGGTTTTCCACAAAAAACAGAGTTTTTAATGTTCAGGGTGGATTTTAAATAGGTATCAAATATCTGGGGGGATAACTTTTCATATTTTTGTGTTTTTTCCTCTAAAAATACGCCATGATACACATCCGGCAAGTTTTTGCGGAAGTTATCCACCGTCATTTTGACGGATCCCGCAACCTTTAAGATTCGCTTTTTTTCTGTATTTCTGCTATACTTTTCCTATCATAAAAATGCAGGGGGAGGCGGTCATAAATGGCAGGAAATTATGAAAAAGGCTTGTACAGCCAGCTTATAGAAGTTATGGCACGCCTTGATGCGGTAGAAGCAGATCTTCGTGATGAAAAAACCGAACATAAAGAAGATGTTTCCAGACTGAACGCAAAAATAGATGGACTGACTAAGGAAAACCAGCTTCTTCGTGATGA
>CANQUZ010000157.1 GCA_947627165.1 uncultured Roseburia sp. | reverse complement strand
CTGCTAAATAGCCCTCCGCCCCCGTATCGTCATGGCACTGGACGCCGGTTAAGTAGGGCATATGCACATCCTGATATAAGTCTTCTATCTTTCTTGTCATGCCGCTGCTGACTGCATGGTAGGCGGCGTAAATATAGTCCTCCTGCCACATCAGCGTCTCCCCGGCAGTGGCGTTGACACAGTCTTTCAATTTTTCATAAACAGCCGGAAAATCCGTTCCAAACACCTTCTGCATCTCCTCTGTCGGCATCGCTTCCGGCGTTTTTGCCCCCTTCTTTTCTGCATCTAAGTAATTTGTCCTTGCGATAACGCTCTGCGCTTTTAACGCCTCTTCCGAAAAGCCCGCGTCCATCTCTTTTGCCACAATTCCGATGAGCAGTTCTTCCGCCATCCCCTCCCCGCTGGCCGGCTCGGCTGTCCCGCTCCCTCCTGCCGTCCCCATGCTCTCGGCCTGTCCGATTCCATCCAGCAGGCGGTTTAACTGCATATTCTGCATCGTCACTGTCACTAACAGCGGCAAAAGCACGAGAATCGAGAGCGCAGGAAGCCTTTGGGCAGTTCTTCTTTTTTTCCTTCTTTGCATAAAAAAATCTCCTTGTTCCATTTAATATATGAAACAAGGAGACTTGCCATTCTATTTTTTGCGAAACTTTGCTGCTGCAAGGAGCTTAAAAAGTATCCCCACAGCTCGTTTGATTTTTATCCGGAAGGTTAAAGAGTTCCTTTTTTCTTCATGATATTGGCGAGCAGGGCAAACTGCTCCAACGTCAATGCTTCACCGCGTATCGTAAGGGGAACCCCCAATTCCTGAATGCTCTCCTGGATTGCCTCTTTGGAAAGAGGAATCTCCTGGGAATTATGCAGGCTGTTCGCCAAGGTCTTTCTCCGCTGGTTGAACGAGGCGCGTATGATAGCAAACAGCAGCGTTTCATCCGAAACTTCCACCGGAGCAACCTCATGCCGGGTAAGGCGGATGACCGCACTCCCCACATTGGGCCTGGGCATAAAACAATTCGGCGGCACATACGCCATCATTTCCGGCTTTGCATAATACTGCACCGCCAAGGACAGCGCGCCGTAATCTTTCGTTCCGGGCCCCGCCTGCATCCGTTCCGCTACCTCTTTCTGCACCATGACCGTAATGCTTGTAATCGGCGCATGGCTCTCAAACAATCCCATAATAATCGGCGTGGTAATATAATAAGGAAGATTCGCCACTACTTTTATCGGTTCACCGCCATTGCGCTCTTCCGCAAGTTTTACAATGTCCAAATTTAAAATGTCTTCGTTGATGACTGTGACATTGTCATATGCGCTCAGCGTATCTTCCAAAATCGGAATCAAATTCCGGTCAATCTCCACTGCGGCCACTTCCCTTGCATTCTCGCAAAGGTACTGAGTCATAGTGCCAATCCCCGGCCCTATCTCCAATACAAAATCCTCTTTCGCAACGTCTGCCGCACGGATGATTTTTTCCAGAACATGAGTGTCAATCAAAAAATTTTGTCCCCATTTTTTCTGAAAATTAAAATGGTATTTCTGCAATACCGCAATGGTATTTTGCGGGACGCCCAATGTTGCCATGACTTCTCCTCTGCTATTTCTGCAATACTGTATCAAATAACTGATTTAAAAAATCCGCATAGAGCTTTTCAAACGTCTCATGAAAAATCTGCGCTACGTCCGCTTTCCCGTTGCCTGTTATCTGCGCTTCTTCATAGATGGCAAACGCCGTCTCATAAAGCTCCGGGTTTTTGTCATAGAAAGCCTCGGTCAACCCGTCCTGGAACATAAACTGCGCCTCCTGGGAAAGGTTCTCCTGAAAGTCTGCTTTCGATATGCAGTCTTTCTCCTCATAATCCGAGAGATAAATGCGCCCTTCCACAGAAGCTACAAACTCCTCAAAGGCTTCTTTGATATCCTCGTAAACAACGGGAACATAATGTTTCTCCCAGTATTGATCAAATGTTTCCCTGTCCGGAAACTGCTCAAAAATATCTAAATCCATGATACACTCCGTTCTATGCGGTTTTTCGTTGTTTTGCACTTCTTTCGCCTCTGCCTTTCCGGCAGTGTCTCCAGCTCCTACTCATCGGAAAACATATCAATAATCTTCTTGAGGCGGAGCATATCTTCCTTGTTGTTGGCAATCAGGCTGTTGCTGTTTTCTACGGCATCCGTAACTTCTGACGTTTTCTCGGCAATATTATTCACGCCGTCCGCAGACTCCCCGATGGTGACGCTGACGCTGTCCACCGCCCCGGCAATTTCCACAACGGCTTCCAAAAGCGTGTTAATCTGCTCATTGATGGCTGTCATATCATTATTAAAGATGGAGGCATCGTCATTGTACTGATTTGCCACTTTCAGGAACGCTTCGTAATCCTGCAATACCGTCTCTTCCAGGAAGGCTACGCTTTCCTGCATACAAATCGCCATATTTTCCACGGCTTCGTTTACTTCTTTGATGATATCATTGATGTTGCCCACAGTGTCGGAGGTCTGTGTCGCCAGTTTCCCTATCTCGCCCGCCACTACTGCAAACCCGCGTCCGGCTTCTCCCGCCCGCGCCGCTTCAATGGATGCATTTAACGCCAGAAGGTTCGTCTGGGTGGAAATTTCCAGAATCGTCTGGGTAAGCTGGCCAATCTTCTCTACGGCTTTCGCCTGTTCCATTGCGACTGATGTTTTCTGCTGTACGCTCTCACACATAAGCCGGGTATTCCTGCTGGCAATCTGAGTCTTTTCCCTCATCTGCACTGCGCGGTTTTTGACTTCCAAAGAGCCTTCCTTGCTCTTTTGGGAACGCTTCCCAATATCTGTAGTGCTGCTCTTAATATTGTTTATCGTCACATCCACATCCTGCATCGTGCCGACCGTCACCCTCATGGCTTCCGCGAGTTCCTGCGTCGTAACCGAATTCAGCTCGCTCATCTCGTTGATTCTCGTGCTCATTTCGGCGATATTCACCATGGAGCCTTCTAAATCCTGATAGGTCGTCCGTATATCCACTACCATCTCCCGCAGCTTCTGGCGCATATCGTGCAGCGAGCGCGCCATGCTTGCCGTCTCGTCCTTCCGCTGGTAAAGCTTCTCATTAATGAAAGTATTTGCAAATTTCAATCCGGCAGTCTCCGACACGATATCGTCAATCTGACGTATCGGTCTTGTCAAAATAGTGCCAAGCCCGATTCCGATACCGATGGCGAACAGCAGGGAAATGCCAATTCCAAACAAAATAACCTTCGACAAGGATACCGCCTGCATCTGCAGTTCCTGTTTAGGCGCAACAATCACATACCGCACGTCATTTTCCAAAATCCGATAGCACATCACCTTATCTATGCCGTTGTACCTGTATTCTATGATTTTCTTTTCTTTTTTGGGATCCGCCAAATCCTTTGACATACCCTTTAGCCCGCTGTCATTATCCGTCAACGCCGTTCCCAGCTCCATGTCCGGATGGTAGATGACGTTTCCCGCTTCATCCATCAAAACTGCATAGCCCGTCTCGAAAATCTGGGACTGATCCACATAGCTGACCAGCTTCGAGTAGTCGATATCCATTCCCACGACGCCTAAAAACTCGCCGGAAATATAAATCGGAGCCACATAAGACAACACGTATTTATCAATGTTTGCATTATAATAGGGAAGCAGCCAGTTCGCCCCTTCCTCTCTCGCCGGAATATGATACCAGCCTACGTGCTCTATATCATCTTCCGAGTACTGCGTAATATCAATCAATTCTCCCTTGACAAATTCTTCTTCAGAGCTGTTCCTGGTGAAAAAAAGACCTCGGTCAGCTCCCGCGTACTGTGGGTCATAACGGATATACGCGGTCAGCGCCTCGTCCGTAAACTCCGCCGACTGCAGCAATACATCATACATCTCATCCGTATAGGCGTCCACATAGGACTTATTCCTTTTGAAGCTCTTCACGTCCTCCATCTCAGCCACGGCAACTGCATGAACCGTGTTGACTGACTGTTCTATTTTTTCAAGAACTTTGTTCAGCTGTTCGCTCTGATTGGAGCAGTAAGCCTTCATCTGTGTTTGTGAAGATTCGTAAGAACTTTGAAAAGATTTGACTACGGCAATCCCTCCGCAGATGCTGGTGGTAATCAGCGAAGTCAGAATCATTGCAATGATAACCTTAGATTTAATCGATTTCATAAGAACGCCCTTTTCCTCCGTATGTTGTAAAGCTATGTCTGCATACATATTTATTGTAACATACTTATCGTCTTTTACAAGCTACTATTTCAATTCTTTTTAGAAAAAAAACTAAATACTACAATTTTGTGTTATTTTTTCATGAATGCTTGGTATGGATGTTTGTCGCTTCGCTATTTCATGGAACCATACGTTTAGAATCCGCTGGTAACGTGGCAGCATCCTTCCTGCAAACCACTTATACCATCTCTTTTACTACCTCTTTTAGGACTACGCATATCTCCTCATGAGTAACAGTATGGCACAAAACCTCTCCATCTTTTATAAATTGCGGATTTTCCAGTTTTATTGTCATCTCTTTATCAATATAATCAAAATCAAATATATCTTTCTTGTTTAAAAAAAATTCGTACAGCTCATAACTATTTTTCACAACTAATAAGTGGTGTATATTGTAGTCCCCATCATTAACCCCTGAGCCATATCCAAAAAACAGGCAGTTATAGCGCATAAACCCAAGCTCTGTGTCTGCTAATTCTTCCAGGCGGTCAATTCCTGACATCACAGTAAAGCAGACGGAATCGCAAGAGTTCAGCACTTTTTTCATGAAATTCCGGTATGTTTTTTGGTCCTTGCACGCAAAACAAACGTAATCTTTGTCATCCCGCCATTTTACCGAAAAATAATCCTTTATTTTTGTTTTTCTATATTTCATGTGACTCCATTTCTATATAATGAACAAACAAAACCAGATTTGTAAAGCACCGCCCCCTTTGTTTTATAAAGTTTTATAAAACCTAACATTTCATTTCATTTCAAGGGCGCAGTTACGATATCCAACTGCTATGAGGCTGCAAAATCGGCAGCCAATGATTCTTTCTTTGTAAACTACATTTTTATTTGTAACAGTTCAGCCATAAGCAGAACGCCCGTTTATGAGCAATCCGCTTACGATAGTAAGCTTTGAAGCACGTAGTGCGGGATTGCGAATGACGTGGGCTGAACTGTTACTTTTATTTTATGACGTTTGACATAAAAAGCAACCTCTTTTATATCTTTTAAAAATTTTAACGTAACAGTTCAGCCATCAATGTCATTAAGTTAACAGCTAACAGATTGAAATGGTTAGATTCTTTTTATGGGGTCT
>CANQUZ010000156.1 GCA_947627165.1 uncultured Roseburia sp. | reverse complement strand
CTGGCGCTCTGCTGCAGGCCGGAGCTTCTGATTTTGGACGAGCCGGTGGACGGATTGGATCCGGTGATGCGCAGGCAGATGTGGAGCCTCATCATGTCGGAAGTGGCGGGGAATGAGATGACGGTATTAGTCTCTTCCCACAATCTGAGGGAGTTGGAGGATGTCTGTGACCATGTGGGGATTTTGCACCAGGGGAAAATGATTGTGGAGCGTTCCCTGACTGATTTGCAGGGCAGCGTCTCTAAGATTCAGGTGGCGTGCCAGAATGGGATGCCAAAGCTGCCGGATCGCTTTGAGGTGCTTCATATGTCCAATACAGGACGCGTCTACACGCTGATTGTAAAAGGGGATCCGGGGGAAGCGGAGCAGGCGTTAGGGGGGATTGGCCCGGCGATTGTGGATGTGCTGCCTCTGACGTTGGAAGAAATCTTTATCTACGAAATGGGAGGCGCCGATTATGAAATCAAAGACATCCTGTTTTAGCGTTACGATTTTAAAAAAGAATATTTCACGGTACTGGCCTGTGTGGGCGCTGTTTTTGTGCTACCTGCTGTATTTGTTTCCGTTCCGAATCTGGCTGAACATACAGAATCAGATGTTTTATGTGGGAGCATCGGAGACGGAAAAACAGATCACCATCATCACTCCGGCGCTCCATCGCGCAGTCATGCCGCTGCCGTTTTTCTTCTTTGCGGCAGCCGCGGCAATGATGGTGTTTTCCTATCTGTACACGGCAAAAAGCGCCAACATGATACACGCCCTGCCGGTAAACCGGTTCGAGCTGTTTCTCACCAATTACATTTCCGGGATTCTGTTTTTGGTGATACCGGAAATCATCGCCTTTGTGGCGGCGGTGATGGTCTGTCTGGCAAACCGGATCACCTGCATGGAATATTTGTTCTGGTGGCTTCTCTGCGCGCTGGGGGTGACCTTTTTCGCTTATTCCCTGGCGGTATTTGTGGCAATGTTTACCGGGCTGATTCTGGCGATGCCGGTATATTATATAACGATAAATTATCTGTATGCAGGGTGCCTCTATCTGGTACATTCCGTGAAAGATATCCTGAGCTATGGCCTGGTGCAGAATACCTGGAATCCGGGGAAGAGCTGCGTCCTGTCGCCTCTTTACTATCTGATAAATCATCTGAACACAAGAATCGTTTATAACGACAAGGGAAGGGCGGAAGGCATTCAGATATATGGAACGGAAATCGTGGCGGTTTATGCGGCGGCGGGAGTCGTTTTTGTCGTGCTGGCATACTGGCTTTACAAGCGCCGTCAGATAGAGAGTGCCGGGGATTTTATCAGTATTCCCATGATGAAGCCGGTGTTCCGCTGGGGCGTGGGATTCTGCGGAGGGATGATGCTTGCGCTCTTTACCACGGGACAGTTAAAGGATTCGGTGAAAGTGGCAAGCAGCTTTCCCTGTATGCTGGCAAGCACGCTGATTTTTGTCAGCATCTGCTACTGGCTGGCAGAAATGCTGCTTCAAAAAAAATGCAAGGTATTCTGTAAAAAGAGATTTGGAGACTGGGCGGCTTTAGTGGTACTTTCCGTCGGCTTTCTGCTTCTCTTTGAACTGGATGTATTCGGGATTGAAAGGCGGGTGCCGGAAAGCGGCGAGGTGGAGGCGGCTTTTATCAACATGGATTACCCGCTCTTAGTAGCGGAAGAAAACATTCCGGAAATGATTGCCATGCACCAGGACATTATCCGCCACAAGAAAGAGTATCAGAACAACCAGGCGGCAAAAGACGGCAAATCCTGCTATGCGACGTTCCGCTATTATCTGAAGGACGGAAGTATGTTAGAGCGGCGGTATGCGCTTCCGATGACAGAGCAGTATCTGTCGGATGCGGACACGCCTTCGGCACAAATCATTGCCTGGGAGAAACAGGAGGATTCTTTAAAACGGGAAGTGTTTGGATTTGGTTATGAGAATAACGAATACCATTACGGCACGATTGAGCTCTACTCCAAAGAAGGGGATACGATGACTTACCGTTTTGCAGAAGACGAAATCCCACCGCTCATACAGGCGGTAGAACAGGATTTGCGGGAAGGGAATTTCAACGCCTTCTATGTCTACAGCGACAAACAGGATCAGCCGTATTATCTAAGCAATCTTTACCTGGAATTTTATAATCATGCCGATTTATACTGCAATATGTGGGAATATTTTGATAACTACAGGATGTATACAGAGCAGAAGACGGAACTAGGGCAGAGCTGGCAGAGGGGCGTCTACATCACGCTGGGGGAAGAGTGCGGCCACACCATTGAAGCGCTGCAGAAACTGAACATTGTCAATGATACGTGGGGGCTTTGCACCTACGAGGAATGGGAGAGAATTTTAACAGAAGGAAAATAAATCGGGTAACAGTTCAGCCATAAGCAGTCTCGTAGGCGAATCATGCTTGCATGAATGAGCATACGAGACTGCTTATGAGCAGAACTGTTACTAAATCGGACAGAAAAAAAGGCGGGAAGAGTTGTGATTCCGCCTTTTTTATTGTAAACTATAGGCAGATGACAGAGTTTGAAAAGAGGTAATCAGAAGTATTTTTATGAAAAAGAAACAACATAGGATAGACCGGGTGGAACCGGGCAGCATCGCAGAGGAACTGGAAATAGAGCCGGGGGATCTTCTCCTTAGCATCAACGGAGAAGAGATTGGGGACGTATTCGATTATCACTATCTGACCAACGACGATTTCTTAGAGGTGCTCATCGAGAAACCGGATGGAGAACAATGGGAGCTGGAAATTGAAAAAGACTACCAGGAGGATTTAGGGATTTCCTTTGAAAACGGTCTGATGGATGATTACAAATCCTGCCATAATAAGTGTATTTTCTGTTTTATAGACCAGATGCCCAAAGGAATGAGGGAAACCCTCTATTTTAAAGATGATGATTCCAGGCTTTCCTTCTTGCAGGGGAATTATGTCACGCTGACCAACATGAAAGACAAAGACCTGCAGAGGATTATTGACTATAAATTAGCGCCCATCAATATTTCCGTGCAGACCACCAATCCCAGCCTGCGGTGCAAAATGCTGAATAACCGCTTTGCGGGGGAAGCCTTAAAAAAAATAGACAAGCTCTATGAGGCGGGCATTGAGATGAACGGGCAGATTGTGCTCTGCAAAGGGGTGAACGACGGGGCGGAGCTAGAACGATCCATTCGGGATTTGACCAAATACCTCCCCTATATGGAAAGCGTGTCGGTGGTTCCGGTAGGGCTGTCGAAATACAGGGAAGGGCTTTATCCCTTAGAACCCTTTACCAAAGAGGATGCAAAAGAGGTCTTAGATACCATTCATAAGTGGCAGCAGGTGTGCCTGGAGAGCCACGGCACCCACTTTATACACGCCAGTGACGAGTGGTATCTCCTGGCGGACCGGGAACTGCCGGAGGAAGACAATTACGACGGGTATATCCAGTTAGAAAACGGGGTGGGGATGATACGCCTGCTCTTAGAGGAGTTTCGGACCGCCTTAGAGGGGCTGCAAAGGAAGCCGGATACAGGCCGCCCCCATAAGCGTTCCCTTGCCACCGGCTATCTGGCGGCGCCCTTTTTAAAGCAGTTGGCGGAAGCGTGCATGAGCCGTTTCCCCAATTATGACATCCGGGTGTACCCTGTCCGCAACGACTTTTTCGGGGAAAGGATTACGGTATCCGGACTGCTGACGGGGCAGGATCTCAAGGCGCAGCTAAGCGGCGTGGAATTAGGGGAAAAGCTGCTTTTGCCCTGCAATCTGCTGCGGAGCGGGGAGGAAGTCTTTTTGGACGATATGACGTTAAGCGAACTGAAAACCGCTTTACAAGTGGATATAGATATTGTAAAATCAAGCGGTCAGGATTTGCTGGAGGCAATGATATTTTAGCATCGGCAGTAGAAGGAATGAGGTAAAAATGAGTAAACCAGTAGTAGCGATTGTAGGCCGCCCCAATGTGGGAAAATCCACATTGTTCAATGCCCTTGCGGGGGAGCGGATTTCCATTGTAAAAGATACGCCAGGCGTTACGAGGGACCGCATTTATGCGGAAGTTTCCTGGCTGAATTATGAATTTACCATGATTGACACCGGCGGCATCGAGCCGGAGAGCAAGGATGTTATCCTCTCCCAGATGCGGGAGCAGGCGGAGATTGCCATAGCCTCCGCAGATGTGATCGTGTTTATTACGGACGTCCGCCAGGGGCTCCAGGACTCCGACTCTAAGGTGGCGGATATGCTGCGCCGATCCGGCAGGCCGGTGGTGCTTGTAGTCAACAAGGTGGACAGCTTTGAAAAATATATGCCGGACGTATATGAATTTTACAACCTAGGAATTGGGGATCCGTTCCCGGTTTCCGCAGTTTCCAAGTTAGGGCTTGGGGATATGTTAGACGAGGTAGTGAAATACTTCCCGGATTACAGCGGGGACGAGGAGGAAGATGACAGGCCCAGGGTCGCCATCATCGGAAAGCCCAACGTTGGCAAATCGTCCCTCATTAATAAGCTGGCGAAGGAAGACCGCGTCATTGTGTCGGAGATTGCGGGAACCACCAGAGACGCCATTGACACGGATATCAAATACAACGGCAAAGACTATGTGTTCATAGATACTGCGGGATTGCGGCGGAAAAACAAAATAAAAGAAGAAATCGAACGTTACAGCCTCATTCGCGCCGTCACCCCCGTGGTGAGCGCGGTCGTCTGCATCACTGTGATTGACGCCACCGAAGGGGTGACGGAGCAGGACGCTAAGATTGCCGGCATCGCCCACGAGCGGGGCAAGGGGATCATCATTGCCGTGAACAAGTGGGATGCCGTAGAAAAGGATGACAAGACCATCTATAAGCATACCGAAAAGATCCGGCAGATTTTAAGTTTTATGCCCTACGCGGAAATCCTGTTTATTTCCGCAAAGTCGGGACAGCGGTTGGGCAAATTATTTGAGCTGATTGACGTGGTCATCGAAAATAACAGTATGCGGGTGGCGACGGGCGTGCTCAATGAGATCGTGGCGGAGGCAGTGGCAATGCAGCAGCCGCCTTCCGACAAAGGGAAACGGTTAAAGATTTACTATGTCACTCAGGCGGCAGTAAAACCGCCCACCTTTGTGGTGTTTGTCAATGACAAAGAGCTGATGCACTTTTCTTACACACGTTATTTGGAAAACAGAATCCGCGATACGTTCGGCTTCCGGGGAACCGCGCTGAAATTCATTATCCGGGAGAGGAAGGAAGGAACATCATGATTGTGGCAAGACTAGCAGCAATGGCATTAGGATACGCATTGGGGCTGTTCCAGACAGGGTATTTCTACGGCAAGAGACATGGCGTGGACATCCGTACCCAGGGCAGCGGCAATGCGGGAAC
>CANQUZ010000155.1 GCA_947627165.1 uncultured Roseburia sp. | reverse complement strand
CGCCCGCCACCACGGCAGTCGCACAGCCCGTTCCGCAACCAATCGTCTCTCCGGTTCCCCGCTCCCACTCTCGGATTTTCAGATAATCCCCTCTGACCACTTCTGCAAATGTGACATTGGTCTTATTCGGAAAAACAGAAGTCATATGCTCAATGGCCTTACCATATTTCTCCACGTCCAGCTCCGCCACAGAGTCCACAAACATCGCACAGTGGGGATTGCCCCAGGATACCGCTGTGACGTGAAAGGTGCGGTCAAGAACCGTCAAAGGCTGCTCGACATACTCGCTGCATTCGGTATGGACGGGAATCGCTTTTACGGAAAGTTCCGGTTTCCCGATGTCGGCGCGGATATCAGACACCAGCCCGTCCGCCACCGTCAGCGTCAGGTGCTTCATGCCGCCCAGAGTCTCAATGACGAGTTCCGTTTTCTCCGTCAGCCTGTGGTCATACACATATTTCCCTACGCTGCGGAGGGCGTTGCCGCACATCTCCGCCTCGCTGCCGTCGGCATTAAACATCCTCATGCGGAAATCTCCCTTCTGGGAGGGGCAAATGAGCACCATGCCGTCAGAGCCGATGGCAAAATGCCTGTCGCTGACAAATCTTGCCAGCTCGGACAAATTACTCAGTTTCTGATGGATCGCATCAATATAAACATAATCATTTCCATATGCCTGCATTTTTGTAAATTTCATCTGCTTCCGTTTCCTTTCCCATTTCCTTCCGGCAGGAAGGAGGATTGTTTACTCCTCCATCGCCCTGGCTAAATCCCTGATAATGTCCTCTGTATGCTCTATTCCGACAGACATACGGAGGAAACAGTCTGTAATTCCTAATTTCTCTTTCACATCTTTCGGCGTGTCCTCATGGGTCTGCGTGGTGGGATAGGTGATCAGGGTTTCCGTTCCACCAAGGCTCTCTGCAAACATAATCATATCCACATTTTTCAAAATCTTCTGCACAGTCTCAAAGCTGTCCACCGTAAAGGAAATCATTCCGCCAAACCCGGTGGTCTGCTTTTTCGTAACATCGTAATCTTTGTGGTCAGAAAAGCCTACATAATAGACCTTTTTTACTTTTGGGTGAGAGCGCAGCCACTCCGCAACCTTTTTCGCGTTTTCGTTGTGCCGTTCCATGCGCAGCGCCAGCGTCTTGATGCCCCGGAGCACCAGCCAGCTGTCCAGGGGGGCTAACTGGCTTCCATGGGATTTGATATGGATATGGATTTTTTCTGCAATTTCCTCATTATCTTTTACCACCACGATTCCGGAAACCGTATCGTTGTGGCCGCCCAGATACTTCGTGGAGCTATGGGTCACGATATCCGCCCCCAGCTGCAGCGGTTTCTGGAAATATGGCGTTAAAAATGTATTGTCCACGACAGTCAGGGCGCCCACGCTTTTTGCAATCTCTGAGACGGCATGGATGTCCGCCACTTTCATCATAGGATTCGTCGGTGTCTCCACAAAAAACATCCTGGTATTCGGCCGGATGGCCGCCTTCACTTCCTCTAACTCCGACATATCCACATAGGTGTGCTCAATGCCGTACTTCCCGAATACATCCCCGATGATCCGGAAGGTGCCGCCGTAAATGTCATCTGACAAAATGACGTGCTCGCCCGGATTTAACAGGGAGAATACCGCCATATTAGCGGCCTGTCCGCTGGAAAAGGCAAAGCCTTTGATTCCGCCTTCCAATATCGCCATGGTGCGCTCTAATTCCTGCCTGGTGGGATTCTCAAGACGGCTGTAAGCAAATCCGGTTGACACTCCCAATTCCGGATGGCGGAACGTCGCCGACTGGAAAATCGGCATACTGACAGCGCCGGTCAGCGGCTCCGTGCCTAATGCGCCATGCACTGCCTTTGACTCAAAATGCAGCTCCTCTTTTGTGCTATAATCATGATAATTGCTGAAATTCTTCATACATCGCCCTCATTTCCGCGTTTTCCGTCAAACGCTTTGTCAATTTTCTTTTCTCATAGCTTCATTATATCGGACATTTTTTTAAATATATACTAGTCCAGTGCTTTCTATATTGCAAATAATGCTGTTTCTTCTGGCATTTCCACAGAAAATGTATTATAGTTATCTTATGGATTTCAATTCCCCGTCGGGATGGGAGGCTTACTATGCCAGAATATAAAAACGCCGGCTATCTGCATTCGCAGTTTAAAATGTTTCATTTAAAAGATCAGGAACACCATGAGTTTTCCTACCACTATCATGACTTCCATAAGATTCTCATTCTCCTGAACGGAAATATCACCTATTGCATTGAGGGACGCTCCTATGACCTCCTGCCCAACGACATTGTGCTTGTGAGCGCCGGGGAAGTCCATCGTCCCATGATGAAGTCAGACGGGGTTTATGAGCGTTTCATCCTTTATATATCGCCTGATTTCCTGCTGGGCAAGGGAGAAGCCAACCAGGATTTGGCGCTCTGCTTCCGGCGCGCCAAAGCAGAGCAATCCCATGTCCTCCGCTTCCAAAACAGCTACGCCCCCTGGCTTGATTCCGCCATCCAGACCTTAATCCGCTCGCTCTCCGACACCGACTACGCCTGTGGCCTTTATCAGGAAGTGTTGTTTTTGGAATTTATGATCCAGCTAAACCGCTCTGCACTCCATAATGGCATCACTTTTATCCAAAACACCCCTTCCGATGAGAAATTCGCTGCCATTTTAGACTACCTTGCCAGCCATCTGACAGAAGATATCTCCATTGAGCATCTGGCCGCCCAATTCTTTTTGAGCAAGTCCTATCTGATGCACAGTTTCAAAAGGAAGACCGGATACACCATCGGAACCTATGTCGCCACAAAGCGTCTCCTATTAGCCAAAAAGATGATTGCAGAGGGAACTCCCATTACCGAAGTCTGCTATGCCTGCGGATTCAAAAATTACTCCACGTTTTCAAGAGCCTATAAAAAAAGCTTTGGGGAATGTCCAAGGGAATTTCGCCAAAGCCTTTGAGTTCCGGACTGCCTAGTCTTTCTCTGCCATTGCGTTCATTAACGGCGGTATAAACTGTTTCTTCCGGGATACAATCCCTTCTAAGAGGATACCGGTCTCCTGCTCCGATTTCCGAAACGCATGGGCAAGAAACTTTCCTGCCTCGCTGCCGGAAAAAATCACTTTGGAGGATTCCTCTAAAATATCCGTCAGCAGCATATATACCATATCTAATTTTTTTTCACCGAGAACCTGCGTCATAAACGGCCGCAGCTGCTCTCCCACTTTCTCAAGCTCCTCCCGGCTCATCGCGCTAATCTGCGCCACCCCAAAATCATAGTCCTGGGTGTGGAACACTTTAAAATCCTGATAAAAGATTTCTTCCGTTGTTTTATTCTTAAAATTGCTCCCTGCCTGGAACATATTTTTCGCGTGGGTTTCGATGTCCAATCCTGCGATTTCCGCCAACGCCTCACCCGCAGCTTTATCCACCGCCGTACAGGTGGGGGAACGGAACATCAGGGTATCCGAAAGAATGGCGGACAGCAGCAGACCTGCAATCTGCCTAGGAATCTCTACGCCCTTTTCCTGATACATCTGATAGATAATCGTAGACGTACAGCCCAGCGGCTGATTCCTGAAATATACCGGCGATACCGTCTCTAAGCTTCCTAACCGGTGATGATCGATGATCTCTAAGATTTCCGCCTCGTTGATGCCGTCCACCGCCTGCGCTTTCTCATTGTGGTCCACCAAAATCACCTGCTTTTTCTGCATATTTAACAGATTTCGCCTGGATACCATCCCCACATAATTGCCGCTTTCATTTAAAATCGGAAAATCCCGGTGCCGGATGTTGGACATCGTTTCCCGTACCTCGTCCACATAATCCTCAATCTCAAAGGTCACTAGATTTTCTTTGGTCATAAAATGCTTAATGGACATACTCTGATTGATGAGCCTTGCCACAGAAAAGGCGTCAAACGGCGTCGTCATAACGATACACTCAAACTTCTCCGCCAGGGCGCGCACCTCTTCACTGACCTCCAGCCCTCCGCTGATGATGATGCAGCCTGCCCTGCACTGAATGGCCTGTATCTGCGCATCCTCCCGATCTCCGAGGATCACCAGATCGTCCTCTTTGATTTGTTCCGCCATATATTCCAAATCGGAAGTCGCCACAACGACTTTTCCATGCACAAAATACGCGTGCTCATTTCCCACTACGACCGTCCCCTCAAGGGTTTCGGCGATGGCTTTATACTGTGTCCTGGTCTTTGACAACACGTCATTGTCAAAGACGTCCATGTAGGAGGTCGCGATATCCTTTGTGACGATGACTCCCTCTAATTTACCGAACTGATTTGTGACCGGCAGAGTGACCACTTCTAATTTTTTCATAAATTCCCATGCGCGCTTGAGGGAAATATGGCTGCTCACGCCGGCCGTTTTCCTGTAATTAATATCTTTTAGCTGCGCCCCGGCATAACTGACAAGCTCCGGCTCCGGCACCTGAAAATAGTCCAGGACATACTGTGTCTCTTCATTGACGGCTCCCGCCCGTTTTGCCATATATATTTTCCCGGCATCTGTCTGGTTTTTCAAATAAGCATAGGAGATAGCCGCACAGATGGAATCCGTGTCCGGATTTTTGTGCCCGACAACCCATACCTTTTTTTTCTCTGTACTCATATCAGTCTCCATTCTGAGAACGTATTCGTCCGAACAGACACAAAGGAAAAAGGGGTACAACCGTCTGCTCATGCAGTTTTCCCGACGGATAAGGGGGCGCTTTGCGACGTTCTCAGCACAAAGCTCCTCCCAGGCAGGCGCTCTTATAAGTGGAGGACTCCCAGGCAATACAGGATAAACGCCAGAAGAATTACGAAATTTAAGATTGAAAACCAGGTAAGGAGCCTTACATATCCTTTTACATTTCCAACCCCCTGCTCCATCTCGTCCATTTTTTCTATTTTAGAATTTAACCCATTGAACAAATCCTGAATATTACGGTAACACTTTACATTTTCCGTATGTACTTTTTCGGAAAGGTCCTTCTTGATGGAATCCACCTGCTCCGCAGTATTTTCCAGAACTGCTTTGACTTCTGCAATCTGCGTTTCGCTGAGCTTTTTATTCGCAATGGCCTGCTCTTCCAAAAGCTGCTTATTGGCGGCAAGCTGCTCCTCACCGAACCTCCGGGTAGCTGCAATCTGCTCTTCACTGAACTTTCTGGTGGCGGCAAGCTGCTCCTCGCTTAACTTTTTATTGGCAGTCATCTGCTCCTCATTTAATCGGCGGCTGGCGGCAAGCTGAACCTCGTTTACCCTTCTTACTTCCGCTACCTGTTCAGACAAATCCTCCTCGATTTCCCTCATCTTGGAAGTCACTCTGCCGGTCAGCTCGTCCACCTTCCGATCAAACTCCGTGACAATCCGGTCCGCTTCTTCCTGATGCTCCGCTAAAATCTGCTGCAGTTCCTGAGCCTTGTCCTCTCTCTCATCCACCAGGGACTGCAGTTCCTGCACTTTCG
>CANQUZ010000154.1 GCA_947627165.1 uncultured Roseburia sp. | reverse complement strand
CACAGAAGCAGGGAGGAAATCTTAAAAAAAGCGAAACAGGGAAGCGTCATGGGCCCCATCGTGATGGAGTTAGAAGACGATATGCTTACCCTGAAAAATCCGGCGAAACACCTGATTCCTTATGCGGTGAAAGGGACTTCCTTTGAGGCGCACCCGTTTTTTGAGGCAAGTTCCATGCGCAAGGTGGGGGATCGGTATTATTTTATTTATTCCTCCAAGCAGAACCATGAACTCTGTTACGCAACGAGCGATTATCCGGACAGGGAGTTTACCTTTGGCGGGACGATTGTGTCAAACGGCGACGTCGGACTGAATGGGCGCACGCTGGAAGAAAAGCTGAATATGACGGGAACGACCCATGGCAGTATCGAATATATCAATGGGGAGTGGTATGTTTTTTATCACAGACTGACCCATAAATCCGATTATAGCCGCCAGGCGTGCGCGCAGAAGATTAAAATAGAGGAGGACGGCAGTATCAAACAGGTGGAGATTACGTCCTGTGGCTTAAACGGTGGGCCGCTGATCGCAGAAGGCTCTTATCCTGCGGTTATCTGCTGTAATCTGACCAATGGAAAGATGCCCCATGGGTGCAATAAAATTTATGACTGCAGTTTTCCGAATGTCAGCCATCAGGGAGAAGAGCGGTTTGTGAGTGAAATCTCGGATGGAACGATGATTGGATACAAATATTTTGAGATGAGGGATAATAAGGAATTTACGATCTTGTACCGCGGAAATGCCAGCGGGAAATTGCAGATTGCCTGTGAGCTTGAGGGAGAGGCTGTCGGAGAATTTGAAATCAAGCCTTCTGCGGAATGGACGAAAATTTCTGCCCCTGCCGCTTTTGAGAATGGAACTGCCGCAATTTATCTGAAATACGTTGGGGAAGGGATGTTTGATATCAAAGAAATTTCCTTCTAAATCCTGTGGAAACATAAAAAATGGGAATCTGCATAGACGCGGCTTCCCATTTTTTGATTCTCAACAGCAGGCAATCTGCCGCTCCGGTTCCTATTCACTGGCAGGAGGATCACTGCGGTTTCCGTGAGGGGCGTTTTCGGAAAGATATAGCTTGCGAAATTCCGATGGCGTACATCCCTTGATGATTTTAAAGATTCGGTTGAAAGAAGAAATGGAATTAAAGCCGGAGCTTATAGCGATATCTGTAACGCTTTTTTCTGAATTCAGGAGAAGCATGGAAGCATGGGAGATCCTTCTTTCATTTACATAGCTGTAGAAGGTGGTTCCGGTAAAGTTTTTAAAGAGTTTTGAGAAATGGAACTTTGAAAATCCTGCTGTCCGGGCGGCCTCGCTTAAAGAAAATTCTTCTGTACAGTTAGCGTTGATATATTCGCACAAAGCCATGAAATTTTGCACATATTCCTGTTGCCTGGAGGGGACGCTCTGGTATAAATCATTTTGTGAAGTACGGCAGCGCCCTGTTAGAAGAATCAGTTTCAAAAGGCTGCTGTAAGCGGCAATTTCTTTAAACGGTTCGTTTCCGAAATATTCATCTATGCTTTCTGCGATAAGATTACGGCACATCTGGTATATGGGAAGATAAGACTGCGGGGAGATAACGATGGCAGGCTGGATGAAAGCGAATAGAGAGTCAAGAGATTGAGACATGGAAGAATTTGATAAATTCACAAGAATGATATATCGCACCCCTTCTTTGGCAGGCATGGTGTGCACAACTCCCGGGGGGACGATTAGGATATCGCCGACATTTAATTCGTAAATTTTACCGTTGCAGGCGACCTGATATTCGTTTTGTTCCGGCATGATAATTTCTGTTGATGTATGCCAGTGTTTGGGGTATTCTTCATATTCTGTATTTTTGTATAGCAGAATGGAAGAACATTCCTGAAAGTCCACGATTTCCCTTGTTCCATCCAAGCGAGGAATCATATGGAAAAGCCCTCCTTTTCCCTGAAAAATAATAACGATTTTTGTAAATATTATAGATAGTATACAAAAGAAAACGCAAAAAGGCAAGGAAAATAAATTTTGCTGAAAGATAGATGATTCTTGCGCAAAATTCAAAAAAGTATTTGATAAAAAAGGAAAAAAGCAATAATTGATAATGAGAGAACAATGATTGTATGGAAAGGAGGCTGTATCGGAATTAAAATGAAAATCACAGGAATGCAGCAAAGATGGAAAGAACAGAAAGGCAGTTTTAGAAAGGAGGAGAAAAGCAATGGAAGTGTTGAGTTTAGAAGATTCAAGGTTTAAAAAATACGGGAAGGTGCTGACAGGATATGATTTTACGGAATTGTGCAGGGCGATGGAAGAAACGCCGGTTACAGACCAGGTGGTCTATGAACCGTCAGTTTCCCGGTTAGAACATCTCCCGATCGCGGAGGATTTTCAGAGGAGAGCCTACGGAGGGCTTCCTGTGCAGATCGGGTACTGCTGCGGGAAAAACCGGTTTTTGAATGCGGTAGAGTACCATAAAACCTCAGAACTGAATATAGCGGTGACTGATATGGTTCTAATGCTTGGGTGTCAGCAGGATATCGAAGACGACGATACCTATGATACTTCCAGGATGGAGATGTTCCGGATACCGGCAGGCGCTGGCGTAGAGCTTTACGCAACAACGCTGCATTATGCGCCGTGCGATGCGGACGGAAGCGGTTTTAAGACCGTCGTCGTTTTGCCTAGGGGAACGAACTTTCCGCTTTCTGAATCACAAAAAGCGGGGAAAGACAGGCTCCTTGCAGCGTCAAATAAGTGGCTGATCGCCCATGCGCAGAGCGGGCTCGATGCTTTTATAGGGCTGAAAGGGGAAAACCTCTCTATTTCCTACGAGTCAGAGAGCAAAGGACAGTAGAAATGGATGCGGAAAAGTACATAGATGAACAGCTTTCTCCGGCAGTTCCTTTGGCACGCACGTCTTTGGACTGGAGAATGATTATAAAAATAGCAAGGAGGAAAAAGAATTGAAAAACATACCAAAAATGAAAATAGGGATTGTGGCGGTAAGCCGCGACTGTTTCCCGGAATCGCTTTCTGTCAACAGGAGAGCAAGATTGGTTCAGGCATACCGGGAAAAATATGATGAGACGGAGATTTATGAGTGTCCTGTCTGTATCGTAGAGAGCGAACTCCATATGATGCAGGCACTTGAGGATTTAAAGCAGGCGGGATGCGCCGCACTCTGCGTCTATCTTGGCAATTTCGGCCCTGAGATTGCGGAGACTATGCTTGCCCAAAAATTTGAAGGCCCGAAAATGTTTATTGCCGCCGCCGAAGAAACCTATGCGGACGGCGGACTTGTCGGAGGAAGAGGCGATGCTTACTGCGGAATGTTGAATGCAAGCTATAATCTCCATCTGAGAGGGGTAAAAGCCTACATCCCCGAGTATCCGGTCGGAACGGCAGAGGAATGCGCAGATATGATTCATGAGTTTCTTCCGATCGCAAAGGCAGTATATGCCGTGCAGAATCTCAAGATTATATCCTTTGGCCCGCGCCCTTCTAACTTTCTTGCCTGCAACGCCCCCATCCAGCAGCTGTATTGTCTGGGAGCTGAAATTGAAGAAAATTCCGAACTAGATCTTTTTGAAAGCTTTAACCGCCATGCAGGGGATGCGAGGATACCGGAGGTAGCCGCAGATATGGCAAAAGAGCTTGGAGAGGGAAATAAGAAGCCTGAGATACTCCAAAAACTGGCGCAGTATGAAATTACGCTTCTTGACTGGATTGAGGAGCACAGGGGTTCTAGAGAGTTTGTTGCAATAGCCGGAAAATGCTGGCCGGCGTTCCAGACACAGTTCGGCTTTGTTCCGTGTTATGTAAATTCCAGGCTGACAGGTATGGGAATACCGGTTTCCTGCGAGGTGGATATTTACGGTGCTCTCTCAGAATTTATAGGAACTGTGGTATCGGAAGATGTCGTAACGCTTCTTGATATCAATAATACGGTGCCGAGGGATCTCTTTGAGGAAGATATCCGCGGTAAATTTGATTATGTGCATACGGATACATTTATGGGCTTCCATTGCGGGAATACTTGTTCTAAGAAGCTTGCGTTCTACGAAATGCGCAATCAGATGATCATGGCGCGCTCCCTTCCGGAGGAGGTTACAAACGGAACCCTTGAGGGGGATATCGCGCCGGGAGACATTACATTTTTCAGGCTGCAGAGTACATCGGACGCAAAGCTCCGAGCTTATGTGGCACAGGGAGAGGTGCTTCCGGCTGCCAGCAGATCCTTTGGCTCTATTGGAATATTTGCTATCCGTGAAATGAAGCGGTTTTACCGCCATGTTCTGATAGAGAAAAATTATCCGCACCATGGAGCTGTGGCATTTGGACATTATGGAAAAGCTCTGTATGATGTGTTCCGGATGCTTGGCGTAGAACCATCGGAGATTGATTATAATCATCCGAAAAACGAGAGATACCCGGGGGAGAATCCGTTCTAAGGAGGAAAAGGCGAATGTTGTATGTAGGAATCGACTTAGGCACGTCGGCAGTCAAGCTGCTGCTGATGGACGCCGGCGGCGAAATAAAAAAGGTTGTTTCCAGAAGTTATGATATTTCATTTCCGCATACAGGATGGGCGGAACAAAATCCGGAAGACTGGTTTGACAGTTCGATGGATGCTTTAAAAGAGCTATTGGCAGATGAGGATAAGCGTCAGGTGGCAGGAATCAGTTTTGGAGGGCAGATGCACGGGCTTGTCACCTTAGATCAGGAGGATCGGGTCATCCGTCCCGCCATACTTTGGAATGACGGGAGAACAGGAAAAGAGACAGAGTATCTTAATAGCGTTATAGGAAAGGAGCGTTTGTCTGCATACACAGCCAATATCGCTTTCGCAGGATTTACGGCGCCGAAAATCCTCTGGATGCAGGAGCATGAGCCGGAGCTTTGGGGCAGGGTATGCAAAATTATGCTTCCGAAAGACTATATGGCGTACCGTATGTCAGGAACTTTCTGTACCGATTATTCGGACGCATCCGGTACGCTTCTTTTGGATGTGAAAAACCGCAGATGGTCGGAAGAAATGCTTGCTGTCTGCCGAATCACGGAGCAGATGCTTCCAAAACTTTATGAGAGTTATGAGGTTGTGGGGAATCTTAAGGCTGATATTGCGGAAATGCTCGGTCTTACAACTGATGTAAAAATCATAGCAGGCGCCGGCGATAATGCGGCGGCTGCAATCGGTACAGGCACGGTGGGAGAGGGAAAATGCAACCTGTCTCTTGGAACTAGCGGAACGGTATTTGTGTCGAGCAGGCAATTCGGAGTAGATAACAATAACGCGCTCCATTCTTTTGCCCATGCCGACGGGGGCTGGCACCTTATGGGCTGTATGCTTTCTGCCGCATCGTGCAATATGTGGTGGATGAACGACATCCTAAAAACCTCGGATTATGCCGAGGAGCAGGCAGGTATCCGTAAGCTTGGGGAAAATCCGGTGTATGTTCTTCCATAACTTATGGGAGAGAGATCTCCTCACAATAATCCCTCTGCAAGA
>CANQUZ010000153.1 GCA_947627165.1 uncultured Roseburia sp. | reverse complement strand
GAGCAGAACGCCCGTTCATGAGCAATTTTGAAGCCCGTAGTGCGGGATTGCGAATGGCGTGGGCTGAACTGTTACTATTTTTTCAATCATTCAGCCACCACTCATCCTAATTTCCTATATATCTGCATGAATGGGGACAAACAGGCAGCCCGCCAGTCCTTGCTCCATTCGCGGCAGCGATCCCGCGTCTTATGGATGGTTTAGCAATATGGTAATGACAAGGTTGTTTTCATACAGGAACTGCAGGACCGGATTCTGATAAATATAGGCAATCATCTCTCTTCCCCATTCGCCTGCACTGGTTAAGGCAATCAAGTAAAATGCAATCCAAACCAATACGACTGCGTATAATGCCCCTGCAAAAATCCCCAATATTTTATTAACCCCATGAATGACTGGTATTTTAGCCACTATGCCAATCGCTTTTGACAAAACATACAGCAAAATCCACGCCGCTGCCATTGCCACAAAGAAAGAGATTCCCTGTATTACAAATCCGGCCATGCCTTTAGCCAGTTCCTCATAAATGCCGTTCCCTTCCAAAAATTCAAACGCCGCTTCCCCAGTCGTCTTTCTTATGCTGTCTAAAACTCCGTCCGGAAGATTGATGCCCAATTCTGCCAAGTTTCCATATTGTGAATGTTCTCCCAGGGGCTTCTGTACGCCTTGTTCTGCGGCATCTCGTATCTTCTCGGCGCAGCGCGCCTGTATGTTCTCATACAAAGAGGTATGTTCCAAAAGATAGTCTTCTATATACGGCGACGCCCACATCACAAAGACCAGCGTAATCGCCCATGAAATCAAGGAAAATACCGTTCGGAGCAGCCCTCTCCGATAGCCCCGGATCATTTCCCACGTCAGCAATGACAATACAGCTATGAATACCCAATTTATATGCATTTTATTTCAGCCTCACTTTTTCTGTCGTATCTCTTAAGACAAAGGTATAGTTCAAATGTGTCGTGCCGGATATGACTTTATAGAGCATTTCCTCAAATTCATAATGAAATCTATGGATTCCCCGAATGCTGTAAATATCGCAAATGTTTTCATTCCGAATACAAATTTCATTGTTGAAAAGAAATTCTATTTCTGTATATTCTGCCGAAAAATCCTTTTCCATTACAAGGCTGCCGTTCATATCATATACACATATGTGGTTTGCAGCGGTTTCATCCTCGCCGTCGGTCACGACCCCAATATAATTTTGATTATAGAAAATGCTTTTTACTTCTTTTTCAAAAGGGACCTCGCCCGACTGCTGCGGCTTTTGCGCTCCTTCAAAGTAAACGATCCCTTTATCCGAAACCGCCATTAACCTGTCGCTTGACACAAATTTTATCTCAGGAATGACGGTATCTTCAAAGGATTTTGCCCCGACTACATGGTCTATCTCGTTTTGCCCCACAGTCCCAAAATGGTAGAAGGCTATGGTGCTTTTTACGTTCCCTTCATTTATGTCCAACATGGATACCGCCAGTTTGATTGCATCCTGCGACAGGGATATCGCAATCGGATAACCTTTTTTCTCTCCATGGATAGCCCCTTGCACAAGGTTTTTCCCTTCCCTGTCATAAAGCGCCACATAACCGACGGAATCCTTTGTCATAAGGACTGCCACAGTCCCCTGCGCTGCGATGCAGACTTGTTCGATAGGCATCGTCGTCTCTATGCTGCATTGCAGCCCCTCGGAAGTAAGGATGTAAACCATGCTTCCTTTTCTATCATAGATTGCCAGATAGTTTTCACAGATATCGATCTTGGGGTCCGCCATTTCATAGGTTTGATTCCAAATCAATTCATTTGCCGCATTTGTATAGAAGGCTCCGTCGTTGCTGTATTTGAGAATATTCCCCTTAAAGCTCTCAACGTGCGCCGCCTCCGCATCTTCTCTTGCAACAGATTGCAGGACGTCAAAATTTTCATAATGCCTGACAGCCATAAACAGCCCAATCCCCGCTACTACTACAGCCACTGCTGCCGCTGTAATCACCGCTTTCTTGATTATCCCTATCCGATGCTCATGCAGCTTTTTCTCATATTCTTCCATATCTGTATGCTCCACCGTATGAAACCCTCTTTTGTCTTTTTCCGCCATAGTTCCTCTTTTCTGCTCCCCTGTCGTTTGCCTTTGCCTGCGGCGTTTCTCACTTTGCCGCTTTATGAAATATCCGATAGCATTATACCATATATTTGCTCCTAAGACTCGAAAAACTTCATCCGACTTATCTATTACCAGGAAATCCCTATTTTCCCAATCTGGCAACAGGATATTTTTAATTTGGGAGCGTCAGATACTGTCCTGCGTATATCGCATTGGGATCATCAATGTTGTTTGCTTTGCAGACCTCATCCATAACCGCCGTCGTCTGGTACACCTTCCGGCAAATGGTCGCCATATTATCTCCCTTTTGAACGATATAATAACCTTGGCTCAAGTAAGTCTGCGCTTCTGACAGAGCCGCTGTTTCTTCTGCCTTTTTTTCGTTTCCGGAAGCCAGAGCGTCTGTTTCCGTCTCCGAATTGGACGGCTCTACAGAAACATTCTGGGGAGCGTTGATTGCCTCTGTGCGGCTTGTATCTGTCGCCGCGTTCCCTTCTGCTGCTGTGCCATTTCCCACTGTGCCACTTGCTTGTGCACCATTTTCTACTGTACCCTCTGCTGCCGCGCCATTTTCCACTGCTGCAGAATCAGGTTCCTCCGTGGCACTTTTTTCGGTTTCAGCCGCCGCGGTTGCCCCCTCTGCCGCCTCTTCCAAAACAGGCAAAACTCCTCCTGCAGGCTGTTCCGCTTCTATCCGGCTTTCTGTTGCCTGCTTTTCTACCTGCCCTTTGGCCTGCTCTATCTGGACTTCGTCTGACAGTTTGGTTTCTTTCGCCTCCGCGCCGGCTGCGATTGTATTGATTTTCGCCAATGCCATTTGCATATCATTCATCTTCTGATAATTTTGATATGCTGCAAATCCCAGCACGCATACCACTGCCGCTAATAGCAGTGTGTATGAAAACGCCGGCGCCCACTCTCTCTCCTGCCGCTTTGACATATTACGCCTATAGCTTCCCTCTTTCCGCCTTGCGTTTCTGCGGAACTGGGAGGCTAAGTCCGCATCTTTTTCCGCCCGGTGGATTTCCTCAAAATAGATGCGTTCCTGAAGCTCCAAATCTTCCTGCCGCTTTAAATTTTTTTCCATCTGCCTCATGGAATCCTTATTTCCCTGCTTTTTTAAGGGCCTTTCCAATTCCCGCCCGATAGGTTTTTCCGCCTGTTTCACATTGCTGTTTTCTTGCTCTCTCCTGACAGATTTTTCTGCCTGTTTCCTGCCCCCTCTTTCTGCTTCCGACAGCGGGTATCCCTCTCTGCCGGACGTTACGGGCTCACTTTTTTCCAATTCTGAATCGTCAGCAAACGTTGCAACGCCTTTCCCGTAATATATGTAAAATCCGTCTCTTCGATATAACCGATTGTTCCTGCTGCTGTAAAAGGCTTCCTCCCGCTCCAGCGTATCCATCAGGAACAGAACCTGATGTTCTCCTCCAAAGTGATTTTGGTGGAGTTTTTCGAGCCGTGCCGTAAGATTGGGCAGATATCCTTTGACATCCATCGCCCATCCCACAATTACCATGTTATCGTGATCTTTTTTTAGTTTTTTATAAATATACCCCCAGGTGTTGTCATTCCATTGCGGGAGCTCTCCGTCAAAATCCATTTCTTCTAAACGGATAGCGCTTTCAATAAAGGTACACTGCCTTCCCGTATAATTTTCAAATCTTCCCAGTAAAATATAAGCCGATTTCTCCCACTGACCATCATAGGGGTGCAAGTAGCGGTACACCCTGTCCTCCACATAGATTCTATCACCGATATCCGGTTTGCCAATCTGTTTGATTTCTTTTGGTAAGACTTTTTCTTTTGTAGTGCCATAGTCTTCTTCCCGGATGATTTCTATCATGCCATTTCTCCTTTCTGCGGCTTTGCCGTTTCCTTTGGAAGAATGTTAGCACAGCTTGTCTAAATTTTTTGGTGGATTGTGGGCTGATTTTTTAAAACTTTTCGACAAAAAAGGGAAGCGCCCACCTATTTTGAAAGGTTACAGCGCTTCCCGTTCTTCTTATTTCAAAAACTCTTTGACCTTTTTATAAATTCCCTCCGCGTCTAATCCGTATTTATGGATCAGTTCTAACGCCGGGCCGGATTCCCCAAAGATATCTTCCATTCCGATTTTCAAAACTTTTGTAGGAACCTCCTCGCACAATACATCGCAAACAGCGCTTCCTAATCCGCCTATCGTGGAATGTTCTTCTACAGTGACTACTTTTCCGGTCTTTAACGCAGATTTCACCACCAGTTCCCGATCCAACGGCTTGATGGTGTGGATATTGATGATTTCCGCATGGATTCCATCCACCTCCAGCATTTTCTCCGCCTCTATGGTTTCTTTCACGCAAAGCCCTGTGGCAAAAATGCTGACGTCGCTTCCCTCTTTTAAGACGATCCCTTTTCCAATTTCAAACTTGTAAGTGGCTTCGTCATTAAATACCGGGACTGCAAGACGCCCAAATCGGAGGTAAACGGGACCCGTATAATGGTACGCCGCATGGACTGCCGCCCTCGCTTCCACATCATCTGCAGGATTAATCACAACCATGCCCGGAATGGAGCGCATCAGGGCGATATCTTCCAGACACTGATGGGTCGCCCCATCCTCGCCAACGGAAATTCCTGCATGGGTAGCCCCTATCTTGACATTCAAATGGGGGTAGCCGATAGAGTTCCGCACCTGCTCATAGTTACGCCCGGAAACAAACATCGCAAAGGAACTGATGAAAGGCACTTTCCCACAGGCGGCAAGCCCGGCTGCGATTCCCGTCATATTCGCTTCCGCAATTCCAACGTCCCAATGCCGCTCCGGAAATACTTTTTTGAAGATGTTGGTTTTGGTTGCGCCTGCGAGATCCGCATCCAACACGATTAAGTCTTCATGTTCTTTTCCTAATTCCACCAAAGCATTGCCGTAGCTTTCTCTTGTGGCGATTCTTTTTACTTCTGACATAACGCTTCCCCCACTCTCTCTAAATCTGCCATTGCAATTTTGTATTCTTCATCATTGGGAGCTTTCCCATGCCAGTCCACCTCATTCTCCATAAAGGATACTCCTTTTCCCTTTAAGGTTTTTGCAATGATGGCTGTCGGTCTGCCTTTGGTCTGCCGCGCCTCCTGAAAAGCTCTGCGGATTTCGTCAAAGTCATTGCCATCTATGTTGACGGTGTGGAAATTGAACGCTTCAAATTTCTTGTCAATGGGATAGGGAGAGCACACCTGGTCTATGCTTCCATCAATCTGAAGGTTGTTGTTGTCTATGATAACCACTAGGTTATCCAATTTGCGGAAGCCGGCCCACATTGCCGCCTCCCAAATCTGCCCCTCCTGGATCTCTCCGTCCCCGCAGAGCGCATATACCCGATAATCTTTTTTGTCAAACTGACCTGCCGCAGCCATACCTACCGCTACAGAAAGCCCCTGTC
>CANQUZ010000152.1 GCA_947627165.1 uncultured Roseburia sp. | reverse complement strand
GTTAGCGGACGTAGCCATCCTTACTTCCGATAATCCCAGATGGGAAGACCCCGAGGACATCCTGGATGATATTGAGGATGGCATCCGGGGGACGGGAGGCGTTTATGTCCGCATTGCGGACCGCAGGGAAGCGGTGGCATATGCGGTGCGTGCGGCGGAGCCGGGGGATATCGTTGTTCTGGCAGGGAAGGGCCATGAAGGGTATCAGGAAATCCGGGGCGTAAAATATCCCATGGACGAGCGGGAACTGGCAGAAAGTGCAGTCAGAAAACAATAGGGCGATGAGGTGCTGGAATGGCAGAATATGCGAATATCATTGTAGATATTTCCCATGAAAAACTAGATAAGACATTTCAATATAGGATACCGGAACGCCTAAAGGCGGTTTTAAAAGAAGGGATGTTGGTTTCTGTGCCCTTTGGATCCCGCAGGATGAGGGGATATGTCATGGAACTGACCGATGTTCCGGAGTATGAGGTGGATAAAATAAAAGAAATCCTTGACATTGTGGAAAAAGGGGTTGCCATAGAAAGCCAGATGATTGCCCTGGCTGCCTGGATACGGAAAAACTATGGCGGAACCATGAACCATGCCTTAAAAACGGTGCTGCCTGTCCGGGAGAAGAAAAAGAAACTGGAGCAAAAAACAGTAAGGCTTCTCCTTGCGCCTGAGGAGGCGGAAAAGAAGCTGGCGGAGTACAAGAGAAAGCACTCTGTGGCGCGGGCGAGGCTGTTGGAGGCCCTGATTGCCCAGGGAGAACTGGATTACCGCGTCATCACCCATAAATTAAACGTGACAGGCACCGTGATTCGGGCGTTGGAAACTTCCGGCGTCGCGGCAGTTGACAGCAGGCAAAAATACCGCAATCCGGTGGAACATTTCAAGCAAAATGGGTATCATAAAATACTAAATGAAGAACAAAAAAAAGTTGTGTCTGAGATTTTGGGCGACTATGATGCCGGAATCCGGAAAACCTATCTGTTAAAAGGAGTCACGGGCAGCGGCAAGACGGAAGTCTATATGGAGCTGATAGACCATGTGCGCAGGCAGGGGAGGCAGGCGATTGTCCTAATCCCGGAGATTGCCTTAACTTACCAGACCGTGATGCGGTTTTACAACCGCTTTGGGGACCGGGTTTCGATTATGAATTCCAGGCTTTCCCCGGGGGAGCGTTATGACCAGCGCCTGCGGGCAGAAAACGGGGAGATTGACATTATGATAGGGCCGCGATCCGCGCTGTTTACGCCATTTCCCAATCTGGGCCTTATCATTATAGACGAAGAACATGAGACTTCCTATAAAAGCGATACAGTCCCAAGATACCATGCCAGGGAAACGGCGATTATGCGGGCAAAAATGTCCGGCGGCAGCGTAGTGTTAGGGTCCGCCACCCCTTCTGTGGACAGTTACTATAAGGCAGAGTGCGGGGAATACCGGCTGCTGGAATTAAAACACCGCGTGATGGAAAAACCTCTTCCTGTCTGCGAGATCATTGACCTCCGGGAGGAGCTGCGGAGGGGCAACCGTTCCATCCTGAGCGACCGCCTTGCGGAGCAGTTGGAGGATCGACTCAAAAAGCATCAGCAGGCAATGCTTTTTATCAATCGGAGGGGGCTTGCGGGCTTTGTCTCTTGCAGAGCCTGCGGTCATGTGATAAAATGTCCGCATTGCGACGTATCTTTAAGCCAGCATAAGGATGGAAGGCTCGTCTGCCATTACTGCGGCTATGAGGAGGCGATGCCGCCCTCCTGCCCGTCCTGCAGCTCCAATTATATCGGCGGGTTTAAGGCGGGCACTCAGAAAATCGAAGAAATCGTAAAAAAGCGGTTTCCCCAGGCGCGGGTGCTGCGGATGGATCTGGATACGACCAAAAGCAAAGAAGGCCATCAGCAGATTTTATCCGCATTTGCCAACCAGGAGGCGGATATCCTGATTGGGACGCAGATGATCGTCAAGGGGCATGATTTCCCCAATGTGACCTTGGTGGGGATTTTAGCGGCGGATATGTCCCTGTATGTCAGCGATTTCCATGGTCCGGAGAGAACCTTTGAATTGCTGACCCAGGCGGCGGGAAGGGCAGGCAGGGGAGAGATACCGGGGAATGTCGTCATACAGACGTACACCCCGGACCATTACAGCATCACTGCGGCAAGCCGGCAGGACTACGAAGCCTTTTACCGGCAGGAGATGGAGTACCGGAAGATGTTATATTATCCGCCGGTATGGAATTTATTGGTTGTTTTTTTCGCCTCGGAAGATGAGCGGAGCGCCTTTGCGGCCGCTGCCGCATCCATGAAAAAAATAGAGGAGAAAAGGGCTTCCGGGAAGGAAAAACTAGTTCCCGTAGGGCCGTCGGACGCCTCGATTGCGAAAATCTCGGATGTTTACAAAAAAGTGATTTATATCAAAGCGGAAAAATACAGTGTTTTAGTGGAATTGAAAGATGTGCTGGAGGAGTTTATGCGGGACAACCGCGCCTTTTTAAACGTTACCGTTCAGTTTGATTTTAATCCCGTAAACAGCTTTTAACAGAAGAAAGGGAGGAAAAACAATGGCGCTTAGAACAATTCGGATACAAGGGGATCCTGTACTGACCAAAAAATGCAAGCCGATAACGGAGATGACTCCAAAAATCAAAGATTTGATCGTTGACATGATTGAAACGATGTATGAGGCAAACGGAGTGGGGCTTGCCGCGCCTCAGGTAGGGATCTTAAAGAGGCTGGTTGTCATCGACGTGGGAGAGGGCCCTATCGTCTTTATCAACCCCATCCTGCTGGAGAGCTCCGGCGAGCAGACCGGGGACGAGGGATGTTTAAGCCTGCCGGGAAAAGCGGGGCAGGTGACAAGGCCTAATTATGTAAAAGTTAAGGCGTACAATGAAAATATGGAAGAGTACATCCTGGAGGGGACGGAGCTTTTAGCAAGGGCTGTCTGCCATGAGCTGGATCATCTCGACGGCCATATGTACACGGAAAAAGTGGAAGGCCCGCTGCATGAGGTTGATTACGGAAGCGAAGAATAAACGAGTGGTTTGCGGAGATAAATGAGGTAAGTTATGAGAGTGATTTTTATGGGAACCCCGGATTTTGCCGTGGGGACATTGGAAGAACTGATAAGGGCAGGCCATGAGGTCGTGCTGGCGGTTTCCCAGCCGGATAAGGCGGTAGGAAGAAGCAAAGCCCTAAAATATACCCCGGTCAAGGCGTGCGCCGTCGCCCATGGCATTGAAGTGTACCAGCCGAACCGGATTAGAGAGCCGGAAGCGGTGGAATATCTTAGGAAATACCAGCCGGACATCATCATTGTGGAGGCTTTTGGGCAGATCATACCTAAGGAGATTTTGGACATACCCCCATACGGCTGCATCAATGTTCATGCCTCCCTGCTTCCAAAGTACCGCGGAGCGTCGCCAATCCAGTGGGCAGTCATCCATGGGGATAAAGTGACCGGCGTTACGACTATGCGCATGGACGAGGGGTTAGATACCGGCGACATGATATTAAAAGAAGAGGTTGCAGTCCGCGAGGACGAGACGGCGGGAAGCCTTTTTGAACGCCTCTCGGAAGTGGGGGCGAAGCTTTGCGTGAAAACGGTGGAAGCCATTGAAAATGGGACTGCCGTATATACGCCCCAGGATTCTGCGAAGGCAACCCACACGGCAAAGATCGATAAAGAATTGGGAAGGATCGACTGGTCGAGGCCGGCGGAGGAGATTGAATGCCTCATCCGCGGACTAGATCCCTGGCCGAGCGCCTATACCAGGCTGGAGGATAAAATCCTAAAAATCTGGAAGGCAAACGTCGTCGGCGAGACTGGAAATGCAGCGCCGGGCTGCATCGTTAAAGTGGCGAAGGATACCATTTGGGTGCAGACGGGCAAGGGGATCTTATCTTTATTGGAAGTACAGTTAGAGGGAAAAAAACGAATGACGACAGAAGCCTTTTTGAATGGTTATCCTGTAGAAGAGGGAACCTATTTTAAAAGGGGATAACAGTTACGAACACAGAAAGGGAGGATAGCGATGCCTTATTATTACCATTACTGGGATCCAACGTATCTGCTGGTGATTATCGGGGCGGTCATCTGCATGATTGCATCGGCAAGGGTTAACGCCGCCTATAGCAAGTATTCCAAATACCGCAGTATGTCCGGCATGACCGGGGCCCAGGCGGCGGAACGGATTTTAAGGGCAGCAGGGATTTACGACGTTACGGTCTGCCATGTATCCGGGAATCTGACCGACCATTACAATCCGGCAAAAAAGACGGTAAATCTTTCGGATTCCGTTTATGGAAGCGTTTCTGTAGCGGCCATTGGAGTGGCTGCCCATGAATGCGGCCATGCCATCCAGCACCACAAAGGATATGTTCCTTTGAATCTGCGCACGGCGATTGTGCCGGTGGCAAACCTCGGATCTACGCTGGCGTGGCCCCTCATCCTCATCGGCTTATTTTTCACCAGCTCCACCGGGTCATTTCTGATAAATCTTGGGATTTTAGGTTTCTCCTTTGCGGTTCTCTTTCAGCTTGTGACCCTTCCGGTAGAATTTAATGCGTCAAGCAGGGCGCTCCGGATGCTGGAACAGCAGGGGATTTTGGGGGACGGCGAGCTGCCCTACACCAAAAAAGTGCTGAAGGCGGCGGCTTTGACTTATGTGGCAAGTGCAGCGGCTTCCATTTTACAGCTGCTTCGTCTGCTCATATTATTTGGAGGAAGAAGCAGAGATGACTGATGGAGTAAACATACGGGAATTGGCGCTTGGCGTTCTGCTTGAGGTGACAAAAGAGGGGGCTTACAGCCATGCGGCGCTTCGCTCGGCGTTGGAAAAATATCAGTATTTGGAGAAGCAGGAGCGCGCGTTTATCACCAGGCTTTCCGAGGGGACGATCCAACGCATGATAGAGCTGGATTATATTATCAATCAGTTTTCCAAAGTAAGCGTGAATAAAATGAAACCCGCCATCCGGAATATTTTAAGGATGGCGGTCTATCAGATGAAATATATGGATTCGGTGCCGGATTCTGCGGCCTGCAATGAGGCGGTGAAGCTGGCGGGGCGCAAGGGGTTTTCCTCCCTGAAAGGCTTTGTCAATGGGGTGCTCCGCAATATCAGCAGAAATCTGCCGTCGGTGGAATACCCAAAAGAGGAAGAAAACCTCACCAAGGCCCTTTCCGTCCGCTATTCCATGCCGGAATGGATTGTGGAGGAATGGCTTTTGCATTACGGCGAAGGGCAGACGAAAAAAATGCTGGCGGCATTTTTGCAGGAAGCGCCCCTTACCATCCGCACCAATCTCCTGAAAACCACACCGGAAGAATTGAAAGATCGCCTTAAGGCGGAAGGGGTGAGCGCAGTTCCCGTGGATACGGAAAAATATCCGGGGCTTACCTATGCCTTTGCCATATCCGGGGTTGATTACCTAAATGCCCTTCCCTCTTTTCAGGAGGGAATGTTTTACGTTCAGGATATCGGCTCCATGCTGGCGGCGGAGTTGGCGGATCCAAAAGAAAACCAGTATGTGATAGATGTCTGCGCCGCACCGGGCGGGAAGAGCATACACTTAGCGGAAAAAATGCAGGGT